>CALBCY010000165.1 GCA_937927195.1 uncultured Chitinophagales bacterium | reverse complement strand
GTGACACCTTTCAATTTCACCGCTATAGCGGGTAACCTTTGTGCGGCTCCTGCTATGATGGGTAATACCATCGTTTGGAAACCTTCCAATACGCAAATATATTCTGCTGCTGTCATCATGGAATTGTTTGAAGCGGCAGGTCTTCCTGCTGGAGTAATCAACTTGATTCACACAGATGGACCAACCGCAGGAGACGTCGTTTTTGATCATCCTGAATTTGCAGGAATTCATTTCACCGGTTCGACAAGAACCTTTGATTTCATGTGGAAAACCATCGGGAACAATATTCCTAAATACAAGAGCTATCCTAGAATTGTTGGTGAAACTGGTGGAAAGGATTTTGTCCTCGCCCACCCTTCAGCAGATCCTGAATTGGTTTCTGTTGGATTGGCAAGAGGTGCTTTTGAATACCAAGGACAGAAATGTTCTGCGGCTTCAAGAGCTTACATTCCTGACAATATTTGGTCAAAAGTTGAAAAGAGGTTGTTAAAAGATTTGGCGACTTTTAAAATGGGTAAGGTCGACGATCTAGGCAATTTCATCAATGCAGTAATTGATGAAAAGTCTTACGACAACATCGTTTCTTACATCAAGCATGCAAAAAAGGACAAGAGTTCTAAGATCATTGCAGGTGGAGGATACAGTAAAAAAGAAGGCTATTTTGTTGAGCCAACGGTCATCGTTACCACGGATGCAAAATACAAAAGCATGTGTGAAGAAATATTTGGCCCAGTATTGACCATCCATGTTTACAAGGCTGCTCAATATGATAAAATAGTAGACATTGTCGACCAGACTTCGCCTTATGCTTTGACAGGTTCTATCTTTTCAGGAGACAGATACGTGATAGAAGAAACTTCGAAAAGATTGAGACATGCAGCTGGTAATTTTTACATCAACGACAAACCGAGTGGAGCGGTTGTGAATCAACAACCATTTGGTGGAGGCAGAAAGTCAGGGACAAATGACAAAGCGGGATCATATCTTAATCTTTTGAGATGGGTTTCACCACAATCTATAAAAGAGACTTTTGTACCTGCCAGAAATTATAGATATCCTTTTATGGAGGAATAGTTTTTTTTCGGGATTCGACTTTCCCGTACTGGCTTTCATTCGGTCTTGTTTACCAAAAGCCGAATCAGGTCTATTTAACCAAGCAATAATTGGCAAATAGCTTTAAATTTCAATAGTAAATCCCTATTTTTTGAATCTTTAAAGCTATTTGCCGTCTTTAATTATGAACAAGCAAGATTAATGAAAAATTTACTCTTCATATTCAGCTTTTTATTTGCAATTTCACTTATTGCTCAGGATAGTCAAAAACTACTCAAGCAAGGATTGAAACTCCAAGAAAACGGAGACCATTACAATGCGATTCCGTTTTACAGGGAAGTATTGATGTATGACAATCTTTATGATGCAAAAAAAGGCTTAGCCAGCTGTTACAAGGAAGTTAAGGACTATCCTCGTGCAGAATACTGGTACAGAATCCTACTCAACATCAACCCTGCAGAACCTGAATACATATTTCATTATGCACAAATGCTACAGAATAATGGAAAGTGTGAAGAGGCCAAAGTTTGGTATAGAGAATATGGCAAAACCAACAAGAAGGGCTATGAATTTGCCAAGGCATGCGAAAACAATTCTCAGTTCACTAAAAATGAAGATGATTATGTCTTGTTTCAATTGCCCTTTAATACTGAAAAAGCAGAATTCGCACCAATATTTTATAAAGAAGGAATTGTCTACACTGGTGGAGGACTCTCGAACATAAGTTCGGGACAATACACTGATTTGTATTATACTAAAAGACTTCCAGATTACAGCTATTCAAATCCAGTAAAGCTTAAGGGAAAAGTTAATACGCCCTATCATGATGGTCCTGCTTCTTTCAATGCTGTTGTGAATGAAATTTGGGTAACCAGAACAAGTAATCAAAAAGCGACCGATGATGACACTGGCGAGGCCAAAAGAAATTTAAAAATATGGTTCTCTCAGAAGAATGAAAGTAAGTGGGGAAATTTCATGGAATTTCAATACAACAATACAAATTACTCAGTCGCCCACCCTTCCATTTCAGACAATGGCCAGAGCCTATTTTTTGTTTCAGACATGCCAGGAGGTTATGGAGGAACGGACATTTATGTTTGTTATAGAAGAGATAGTACATGGACAAAGCCAAGAAATCTTGGACCACAAATCAATACGATCGGTAGCGAACAATTTCCATTTTTGCATCCTGATGGCACCTTGTATTTTGCTTCAAACGGTCATCCCGGACTAGGCGGATTGGATATTTTTTACTCCACTTACAAAGGCAACAGATGGGAAGAACCAATAAATTATGGCAGCCCAATCAATTCCAGCTCAGATGACATGACCGTCTTGTTGGATTATGACAAAAATTCGGGATACTTTTCTTCGAACCGCTATGGTGGCAAAGGCAGTGATGATGTATACTACTTTGAATTGAAAAATGTACAGGTTTCATCGACTCCACCAATTGATCCGTTGAATTCTACTTCCAAAAACATTTTACCCGGAATTCCATTAAATGATGAACTAAACCTAAAAGAAATTTCGTTTGATCATAAGAAGAGTAATTTGACAGCTGGTGCATTCATAGAACTGAATAAAATTGTTGATTTTTTACATACAAATGATTTTAGCAAACTGATCATTGAATCACATACCGACAGTCGAGAACCATCTTTGGTCAATCAAACCTTGAGTGAAGAAAGGGTTAACAATATCAAAGAATATTTGATTGCCAATAACATTTCAAAGAAACGAATTGAAGGAATCGGTTATGGCGAAACGCAGTTGTTCAATCATTGTTCAGATGGTATAGATTGCTCAAAAGCTGAGCATGACGAAAATGACCGAATCATATTTAAGCTGAATACTGAATCAGCCGAAACGGTGAAGTTTGGAGATGAGCCAGATGATTCTGAGTTTTTAGATTTTGGACTTGTCTACAAAGATGAGCTGGAAAAAAGTGAAGGTGCAGCACCGAAAAAAGAACCCAAGAAGAAAAAAGAAAAACCAGCGAAGGAAAAAGCATTAAAGGAAAAACCAGCGAAAAAAGAGAAAGAAAAGGATAACAAAAAAGAACGAACGAAGCCAGTTAATGGGAAGAAAATTAAAGAAGAAACCTTGCCTAAGTCATTAGAAGCCAAACAAAAAGCAAAGAAATCTAAAGAAAAAAAGAAGGAAGGTGAAACGGTGATTCAAAACCCTAATAAGCCAATTGAAGTTCAAGTAAAAGACAGGCCAGTTCCAATACCAAAGTATAAACTGACCGATAGAACCGAAGGAATTACTTTTAAAATCCATTGTGGACCATTCACAAATATTGACATTAACTTGCAAAAGATAATTCAAGACTTGAGTGTCAATTCTTCAATTATTTTGAAAGGAAAAAAAGAAATTGTAGCGCTAGGAACTTTCCCATCCATAGCAGACAGCGAAAGTGTTCTAGCTTATCTAGACGCAAAAGAAGTAAACAAAACTAAAATCATTGTCTATCAAAACGGCGTACCAACTAAAGTATCTATCAATTCACTAAAAGAAAAAGGATTTAAATAAAATCGAAATGCCTCAAACTATTCCATTATTTCCACTTAGCATTGTCAGTTTTCCTGGTGAAAAGGTCAATTTGCATATTTTCGAGCCTCGTTACAAACAACTGATTAACGAATGCCATGAAAAGAACCTCACCTTTGGAATTCCAGCATTCATTGATAAAAAAATAATGAATTATGGAACTGAAATGAAGGTTGTAGAAATTAGCAAAACCTATGACAGTGGTGAAATGGATATCAAAACGCTTGGACTCCAACCCTTTAAAATTTTAGAAATCTACAAAGCAAAGGGTGATAAATTGTACACTTCTGCTGAGGTTGATTTTATGGAAACTGAAGCGGACGCTGATGAAAGCCTCAAACTACAAATCAAAGAGAAGCTTGTCGAATTGTTTGGTCATTTGGGTATCCAAAAAGAGCTAAAATCTTACAACTCATTTGACATTGCTCATTATATTGGGATGACCATTCAAGAGGAATATGAGTTATTGACCAAAGCAGCTGAAAACGAAAGACAAGTCATTGTACTCAATCATCTGGAACGAATTATTCCAGTTATTGTAAGAGCTCAGAA
>CALBCY010000164.1 GCA_937927195.1 uncultured Chitinophagales bacterium | reverse complement strand
GAAATCAATTTGATAAGAAAGCTGCCCATCAGATATTGGAAGAATTGTTTCATGAAATGAAAAATATCCACAAAGATCAAGAAGTAGAAATTGTAAGTGGTTATACCAATTCCGGAGTTCCTAAAATTGCATATGAATTGGCCGATCAGTTTAGCTTTACTACGGTGGGCTATTCCGCAGAACAAGCATTGCAAGTGAAAAGCGGCGTCTATCCTGTGAAAAAAGTTTTTATAAAAGGGAAGCGGTTTGGGGACGAATCAGAAGAATTTATCGGATACATTGACGCTTTGGTAAGAGTAGGAGGTGGGCCGCAAAGTAGAAAAGAAGTGGAAATGTTTAAACAGCTTCATGCCGATAAAAACTTGGATGATGTGCTGAAAGAATTTGAAGTTGAATGGCGTGGTAGCGTTTAGGCAGTCGGCTAATTGCGTTGGTGGATTGTGAGAATGAACACAAAGGCAATAGACACAACGGAAATAACGGACACAACGGACACAACAGTCATCAACTTATTTCACCCTTCTCCAATAAGCTTTTCGCAAGATCCAATTTCTCGTGGGTTCCCAAATCCATCCATCGACTGTTGTTGTCCCTAAAGCCCATGATTTTTAAATTACTAGCCAATTTTAAATACAGGTCAATGATGGAGAATTTCTGCTGTTCATCCATCAAAGTAAATATCTTGGGGTCTATGATGTGTACACCGCTAAAGGCAAAACCCTGACTTTCTACATAGTGTTTCCTTGAGCAGAATTTCACCATTTTGGTCTTGGTATTTTGCCAACCGCACAGTCGATTGTTTTTGTCAAATAATAAATATCGAGAAGAAGTTCTGTCTCGAACAACCAAGGTGGCCAAGGCTTGATTGGCGAGGTGGCAATCGTACAACTCCTTTAAGTTTAAATCGGAATACACATCCATATTGTAGATCAGAAAAGCCTCCGAGTCTTTGAGGAAATGAGCTGCTTTTTTAAGCCCGCCTCCTGTGTCGAGCAACATTTCACGCTCATCAGAAATTTCAATGTTGTATTTTTGAAAAGGCTTTTCTTTTAAATGCTCGATGATTAAATCCGCAAAATGGTGGACATTCACAATGATCTCATTGAAACCAAAGGAAGCAACATGTTCAATGGCTCTTTGCAAGAAAGTCTTGCCATTGAGTTGAACCAATGCTTTGGGTTTGTCATTGGTCAATGGTCGAAGTCGAGTGCCCAGACCAGCCGCAAATATCATTGCTTTCATTTGTTGAGATGTTAGATTTTAGATGAAATTGAGATTCAAGCTTTTGGCTGTTAGCCATTGGCCATTGGCGTTTTTAATTTACCTGCCCTAAAAGCTAAACTCAATTCACCCAGTTTTTCAATTCCTGCTCGATGTGATTTACTTCCACTTCCACATCATATTTTTCGGTTAGATGTTTGGCCATTTGGTCTGCAGAATAAACGGATCTGTGTTGTCCTCCGGTGCAGCCAAAATTGACAGAGAGGTTTTTGAAGCCTCTTTCTATGTAAGTTTCAACTGAGGATTCAACCAAAGTGAAAACGGGTTTTAGGAAATTTTCTATCTTGCTTTTTTCAATTAGAAAATCTTTAACTGGTTGATCACGGCCAGTTTGTTTTTTGTAGGGTTCGTATCGTCCTGGATTGAGCAGGCCGCGGCAATCAAAAACGAAGCCGCCGCCGTTGCCACTTTTGTCTTCAGGAATGCCTCTTTTGTAAGAGAAGCTGTGGATGCGTATCAATAATTTTTCCATGGTTTTATCTTTTTGCTGATGCCTGTATTTGTCTATTTTTAAGATGGCTTCACAGGCACTTTTTAGTTGAGTATGATTGTCGCTTAAAGCACCTTGCTTCAGCAGGAATTCTAGGTTGTCCAGTGCAAATGGGATGCTTTTTATGAAATGTTCCTTGCGTTCAAATATTCCTCTAAAGCCGTATGCCCCTAGAACCTGCAAGGTCCTAACTAGAACGATGGAATAGAAATTTGATCGAAATTTTTTGAATTCTAGCTTGGGTAGGGCAGTTTGTAGTTCTGTAAAATAAAACTCCAATAGCTCGTCTCTGGTTTCTTGAGGAATGGCTGCCTTGGCCTGATACAATAGCGAGGCCAAATCATATTGAAGCGGCCCCATTCTGCCGCCTTGATAATCGATGAAAAATATTTCATCCTTATTGATCATTATATTTCTGGACTGAAAGTCACGGTGCATAAAAAAGCTAGATGGAATCTCTAGTAAATCATCGGCAAAATTGTGAAAGTCATTTTCTAGTTTAGCTTCGTGAAATGCGGTTCCTGTCAGTTTCAAAAAATAGTACTTGAAATAATTGAGGTCCCACAGAATAGATTGTTTGTCAAACTTGGAAACTGGATAACACAGTTCATAATTCAATCCTTCACTGCCTTTCACCTGAAGTGAAATTAATTGTAGGATGGTTGTTTTGTACAACTGTTTTAGTTCATCAGGGAAAGGGCTGTCTGAGCTTGGTCTAAAATGATCCAATAAGCTGTAAAGATTGCTGTTTCCCAAATCTTCTTGTAAATATATTTCATTCGAATCATGAACCGAATAAATTTGAGGCACTTTTAAGCCTTTCTTGAAAAAGTGTTTGCTAAACTCTATGAATGCACGGTTTTCTGTTTTGTCTTCATTGTAAACTCCGATGGCAGTTTGTGTTTCATTGGACAGTCTGAAGTACTGTCGATTGGAGCCAGATTGTGGGAGCGTAGAAATTTCATCAGGCAACTTTCCTGACCATTGTTTGAAAATTTCTGAAAGTATTTCTTTTTTCATTTTATTATTACTAGACATTAGATGCTTCCGAGTCCTTGGTCGGATTTTGGATGTTTGACTGCAAAAACATTTTCAATGTTTTGATGTCAATGTTTCAATATCTTTATGTTTTGATGTGATTTCCAAATCTATAATTTAGCGCCTGATTTTCATTTCATGTTACAAACCCGCCTTTATTTTTTAAACAAATCCTTCCTTCCAATTTTACTACAAATTGGACAATCATTTGGATTGTGCCCGCGGGCTGGGCAATACTCTCTTCCGAAAAATATTATTTGCAAATGTAGTTTATTCCAGATTTCTTTGGGGAACAATCTTTTCAAATCTTTTTCAGTTTGGGTTACGTTTTTTCCATTGCTCAATGTCCAACGATGTGCCAAGCGATGAATGTGTGTGTCAACCGGAAATGCGGGATGACCGAAAGCCTGAGCCATTACCACACTTGCAGTTTTATGTCCAACACCCGGCAAGGCTTCCAATTCTTCAAAGCTTTCTGGCACCTCTCCATTGTGTTTGTCAATCAAAATTTGTGATAAGTTCCAAATGTTTTTGGATTTGGCGGGCGATAAACCGCAAGGATAAATAATTTCACGAATCTCCTCAATGCTCAATTTGATCATCATTTCTGGCGAGTCGGCTTTTTCATAAAGGTGGGGAGTGATTTTATTAACTCTGGCATCGGTGCATTGTGCGGATAGTAGAACTGCCACCAAAAGAGTGTAGTTATCGGTATGATCCAATGGAATTGGCGTTTTGGGATATAAATCCTCTAAGGTTTTGCTTACAAATTCTACTTTTTCTTTCTTAGTCATTTTTCCGTTCCAGTTTTCGCTGCAATTTAGGGATAATTATGGAAAAGAAAGCTAGTAAATACTGAATGCTTTATACGATTTGAATTATAAAATGTCGCACTGGATATGAAGACAAAATTGATCAATAGCCAGCGGTTCCCCACTAAGACGAAAAATGTACCGAGCTGGCGATCCAGATTTAGCAATAGCTAAAGGCTGGAATGTTTTTTAAGTTTTGTTAGGAAGATCATTTCATCCTAACAATATTTTACAATGCTCAAGCTCCAAAAATTAAAGTTATCAAATAGGTGCAAGCAAAAGCTAAAACAAAAAATAGTATTGGAGCTAAAATCATCCCAATGCCAGCTTGTGTTAAACTGTTTTTATAATCCTTTTTTGAATAGCCATAAACCATTCCAACTATTAGGAGAATCAGACCAATGATTGCAATGCATGAAAGAATGAATAATATAGAACCAAACAGAATACTGCTACCTTCATAAAGTAAAACCATTGGATAGAATTTGAATGTTGTTAATTAGTAGATTCTATGCTGTACTTTGAAAACCACTCGTCCTCTAGTATGCTCATTGTAATAGCATTGTGATATTTGCCGTCCCAAAGTAATACATCCCGACGGATGCCTTCCTTTAAAAAGCCAATTTTCTCATATACATGGAGGGCACGGGCGTTAAAGTCGTAAACTTCTAGTTCAACACGATGCAATTTTAATGCCTCAAATCCGTGTTTTAGGATCAGAGTAGCGGCTTCACTACCGTAGCCTTTGTTGTAATACTGTTGACCATCTAGAACGATTCTGAAATCTGCAGATCGTTCTTCAAAGTTTATATTGTTCAATCCAACTTCACCAATATATTCAGGATTCTCTTTAAGTGTAATGGCATAATCGACACGATCATTTGAGTCAACTATGCGAGCAAAGAAATTCTTTGTTCCTTCTATGGTGAAAATGCGCTTTGAACCAGTTAGTTTACGCCCTTCTTCGTCGGCATTTGACACCGCATCAAACATGGCTTGGATATCTGCTTTTACAATGGGACGCAAGTTGATCAAAGTACCAGATATCTTGGGTTTACTTATGGTTTGTTTTATGGTTTGTTTTGTGGTTTGTTTTTTGTCAATTGACACATCGATTTGTTTAATTAGAAACAAGTATAGCTTTTTATTAATAAAATTGCAATTAATGATTGACAAGTTATTACTGTCAACGAATAAGAAAAACTGCTTTAAAGATGCAAATGTTCTATCTCATGTTGTCGATTCATTCTTCATTTTCCAATTATTACATTGTACTCATTTGGTATTTCAAGGCCCTTGAATCCATTTGTTAGTCCATAGAGAATTACTAAAGTTACTATTATTCCAATAATCAGAATGAGGTAAGATTGGTTTATTGGTGCAATTCCGAATATTTTGTTTTTCATTTTATTAGAATGAATTGCTGAAATATGCCCAAAAAAAGAAATTATTGAAAGACCATAATATGGAATGAAAAACAAATTCAAGGGAAATGTATTCAGTCCAGCTGCACCTAAATAAAAATTGGTATCTAGGTTTAGGATTAATCTACCAGAAAATATTGCGCTTAAATGAATAATGAAAAAAAAAGCTAGATAAAGACCTGTCCAAACCTGGAGTTTGTCAAAGAAACTTGTGGCCGTTTTCCGTTTTTTAAGAAACAGCTTTATTCCCGAAAATATTTGAATGGCAACAGCTGTTAACAATATGGTTTCAATTATTATATTTCTATAAACAACTCTAAAATCATTCATTAAATCGATGTGAGCATCTATTCCAAAAATGCTGAAAAAGTGATTGAACAAATGAAAACAAATGAAAATTGTAATTGTAATTCCAGAAAAGTAATGGATTCGTTTCATCTTTTTTTACAAAGGTCAATCAAAAAAACAAGTATTCATTTGATTTAAATCAAATTCGCTTTTTTCTGCTTCTAATCCTACTTAAAGTTTCAAGCGTTATTCCTATATAAGAGGCAATATGTGTCAGTGGAACTCTTTGAGTAATATTGGTCCTAATGGATAAAATATTTTCATATTTTTCTTCTGCAGAATGAAATTGCATGGATGAAATTCTTTCTTGTTGCTGCAGCATTGTTTTTGTCACTATTGTTTTGCTCAAGCGTTCAAAATCATGGTATTTATCAGCTAATGATTCAACATCTTTTTTTGACAATTCTAACAACATTGAATCTTCCAATAATTCTATAAAATGGGGACTTGGAATATCAAGGAAAAAGCTAATGATAGAACTAATGAATTCCATTTCAAAAGCAAACCAATCAGAAATGTCCTTTCCATCTTTCAGATAGAAAGCTCTTGCACAACCTTTTATAATAAAATATATTTTGTCTGAATGCTGTCCTTCTTTTACAAGTGTTTCTCCTTTTTTCAGCATTAAAATTTTGGAAACATTTGACAATTCTTTTTGACATTCAACTGTCAATTTGGAATAGTTATCACTAATTATGTTTATTATTTTTTCTTTGGTCATTAAGCTTTGCATTTCGTAAAGAAGCACAAGTTTCGTTTAAACACAATAATTCTAATCCTTCAAAATTGATTGCTCAATTGCTCCTTGCTCTATTAAATCGGAGCATCAATTCTTTTAGATACTTTTTACCGATGGGGATTTTGATGAATTGAGAGCTTTCATCAACACTGCCATCTTCTTTTCTTTTTGTTGGGGCAGTAAGAATTGCATTGGCCCCTTCGAAAGCAACAATCTTACTCGCATTAATAATAAATTGCCTTTGGACCCTGACAAGAAGGTTTTGGTTGACTTTCTCTTCAAAAACACTAAGATTAATTGATAAAACGTGCGTCCCATTTACTGTGATTAGATTACAATAGGAACCCTGGGATTTTAAATACAAAACGTCTTTCGTTTGAATTCTTTTTTCTTGATTGCCGCTGCTTACAAAAAATGAATCATCCAGCAACTTTTTATTTGTTTGGACTTTCGTTTTCTTTTCCTGTAATTGTTTATTCAAGGCTATTTGAATGGCAATGGAAAGGGTATGATGATCAAAAGGTTTTGGAATAAAACTTTCTGGGTTTGTCGGATACATTTTATTCAATGTAAGAGAATCCCTAACTTTGGAAAGGTAGATGATGGCAATATCTGAATGCTGTTCGTGAATTTTGTGGACTGTTTTTATTCCATTCAACTTGCCTTTCAATTCAATGTCCATTAGAATAAGGCAAGGCTTTTCTTTGGCCACTATTTCTAGCGCCTCTTCGCCAGAAGGAACATTTTTGACATTTTGAAAGCCTAGCTCTTTCAATAATTCACTAATTTCATTG
>CALBCY010000163.1 GCA_937927195.1 uncultured Chitinophagales bacterium | reverse complement strand
ATGAACCGATCAATGAGGATTATGTCTATGAACTAGTGGTAACAACAGACAATGGGAACATTGTAACAGCTGTAACTCCGATTGTGAAAGACTTTGTGACATTGTATCCCAAAGAATTATTGGATTTTAACCTCGTCACAGATAGTAGAGAGTTAAAGTGGGCTCCTGCTCCGAATGGAGAAATTTACGATGTGGCTTGCGAATTTAGATACAGAGAAGAGGTCAATAACGATCCGAGTAACTTTTTTCTCGATACCATTTCTTACAGTGTATTCACCAGCCGTTTAGCTGATCAATTTATTATGGAATCTAATTTGCTTACTTACGATTTTGTCAATGCAAGTTTTTTACAGCACATTGCGAATAATATTGGAACAGAAAATGGCTCAGGAGTAAATCGTAAACACACCAATCCTATCCGTTTTAAATTCTTTGCTGGTAGCAAAGACTTGGAAAGGTTTGTAAGAGTATCATTAACAGAAAACAGTGGAATTTTAAGTGGACAAGCAAAACCAATCTATACCAATGTTGTTAATGGACTTGGACTCTTTGCTTCTAGATATGAGAAAATCGTAGACATAAATTTGTCCGTACAATCGGTCAAAAGATTAATTTGTGATCCGATCACTGCTGATTTGGAGTTCTTTGATCCTTTGGTTAGTGAGAGTGATTGTAATTAAATAAAAAATCAATTCTCCGACTTATGAAGATACTCTTGCGCCTGTTGGTCTTATTGGCTTTATCTGCTGCTGTTTACTTTTTTGTCTTTAACCGCTCAAGCTCAACTTTTGATAAAGATAAAACTCAGTTTTCTATTGAAAACGTAGAGTCTATCAATCGAATTTCCATTACTGACCATTTAGGTAGAAATGCTGATTTGAAAAAAACAGAGGATGGACGATGGACAATTAACGGAAGGTATTTTGTTCGCAAAGATGCAATAGACTTTGCCCTTGAGGCGATAGAGAAAACCAGGGTCTATTCAACTGTTCCCAAAAATGCTTACGACAACATCATGAAAATGATGACCAATGAACCCAGAAAGGTTGAAATATACACAAATGATGGTTTGGAGAAAACCATCATAATGTCTGGAAATACGCAGAATAAGCAAGGAACCTATATGATGCTTGAAGGGAGTGATGAACCATATATTACACACATTCCTAGTTTTATGGGCTTCTTGCATAGAAGGTTTTTTACCAAGGTTGATGAATGGAGGACAAGAGAAGTGTTTGACGTGAAATCGAATGAAATAAAAAAGTTTTCAATTGAATACTTTCACAAACCCCAAAGCTCTTTTAGCATAGAACAAAGTGGAGGCGAAATTAAAATTAGCAATCCCAATGGATTGGGCGAAAAAACCAATGTCAATAAAATAAAAGCTGCTCAATACCTCACGAATTTTGTAAACCTGAATCTAGAGAACTTTGAAAATTTGGTTTCATTTAAAGACAGTGTCATCGCTATAGGACCCATGACAAAAATGTTGATGGAAGAAAAATCAGGAAAGACAACAGAGGTGTTGGTGTACCCAATGGGAATAAATGAACGAACTAAATCTTTGTACGATAAGGATGGTACACCTTTGAAATTTGATATGGACAGGTACTATGCCTCTATGAATGAAGGGAGAGATTTTGTGATCATTCAAAGCTTTGTTTTTGATAAAATATTTGTTGAATACGACGAGTTTTTTAAAGACGATTTGTAGTGAAATGTCATGCTGCATCATCCTGCAAAGTAAAGACCTTGCTTTGAAATTTTTGATCATGGTTTTTGTTTTTACCAAGCATTTAATGCTCAATTTTCAAAGTTAGACTTCCCTTCGATTTGAAAATCCAAAATCCAAAGCCCAAAATCTAAGGTCTAAAATATAAGTCCTATTAATTAGCACTCAAACATAATTTATACAGTGAAATGCCTTTTGAAAGTTTGGATTCTTGTAGTTTTACTTTTAGTAAAATTGATATCAATTCATGCTCAAAGCATTGTTATAAACGAAATTCAAGCGTCCAATTCTTACAGCTTAGAAGACGAGGATGGGAATTTTTCCGATTGGGTAGAATTGTTCAATTACGGGAACGAAGCAATCAATATGGAAGGCTTCTTTTTAACCGATGAGGCCGCTTCAGCAAAGTGGACATTCCCATTTGTTGAAATCGCTCCTCAATCTTATTTGATGGTTTTTGCTTCCTCGAAAAATAGAGCTTTTCCCAATTTACATACTAGTTTTAAATTGTCAGCAGAAGGAGAAAGTGTTATACTTGCCAATCAAAATTTAGAAATATTAGATTCTATTGATTTTCCTGAAATGATACCCAATGTTTCCTTTGCGAGGGTTCCAAATGTTACGGGGGAATTTCAACTAATTTTCAATCCTAGTCCCGGACAAAGCAATGAGACTTCGATAAAGTACAATCCGATCGTTAACACAAATCCCTCTGGCATCTACCAAAACGAGCTGTTTGTGAGTTTGGAAGGAAGGGAACCCGCTCATGAAATTTATTTTACGCTAGACGGTAAAGAACCAAGCCTAAATGATTTTTCCTACAACGAAGAATTGCATTTTACTGAAAATGATCTTGATAAAAATAATTTAATCAACATTCCCACAACTCCATTAGACGGTCCTGAATATTTCAATGAATTTATTTGGAAAGAACCCACCGGCGATTTTCCAGAAGCAGTTACCCTTCGGTATCGATCTTTTTTGGATGGCCAACCCAGTAGTCCTATTTATACCAAGACTTATTTTGTCAATGAAACAGGCCAAAGCCCTTTTACTTTTCCTGTTATGGCATTGACGACTGACTCTCTGAATTTATTCGATTATGAAACAGGTATTTATGTTCCTGGTGCAGTTTACGGAGATGGTCAAAATGCATGGTGGGCTTACTGGCCTTTTGGAAACTATTTGGAAGTTGGTGATGAATGGGAAAAACCTGCACATCTTGTTTACTTTAGTGAAATGGGTGAAATATTGGTGGAGCAAGATCTCGGAATTTCAGCCCATGGTTGGAGCAGTGTAACCTATCCTCAGAAAAGTTTAAACATAAATGCTAGAAACAGATATGGGAAGAAAGAAATGAATCATGATTTTTTCGGAGATCCAGGTTTGTCCAAGTATAAAAACCTGGTCTTGCGAAACTCAGGGAATGATTTCAAACAAACTCGCTTTAGAGATGCATTGTTAAATGATTTGACCAAAGATCTGAATTTGGAAACACAAAAATCTAAGCCTTGCATTCTTTTTATCAATGGAGAATATTGGGGCATTTTCAATATACGTGAAAAGTATTCTGATCATTACTTCGAAGAGAAATTTGAGGTCGAAGAATGGGGACTTGATTTTTTAGAAAACAAGTTGGTCGTGAATGCTGGTGACAGTTTGGATTTTCAGAACATGTTGGATTACATGGTTGGAAAAGATTTGAACCAAAGCCAAGTTTATGATTCAATTGCCAATTTAATTGATATTGACAATTACATTGATTACCATGCAACAGAAATTTTTGTCGGCAATATTGATTGGCCTGGCAACAACATCGGATTTTGGCGAAATAAGAAAGAGCTAACAAAATGGCGCTGGTTGATTTTTGATCTAGATAGTGCTTTCGGATACGAAAAAAGAGGAACGGGTAATTATTCAGATTACAAAGCTTTGGAGTCTATACTTGATGAAGATGGGACATCTTGGCCAAATCCTCCCTGGGCGACTTTTCTTTTTAGAAAATTAATGGAGAATCAGAATTTTCAAGATCAATTTGTCTTAAGATTGGAGCAATTGATGAACACAACATTTCAACCAGACAACATCATTAATTTAATCAGGCAATACAAAGATCTTTACCAACCTGAAATAGAAATGCACAGTCGGCGCTGGCAATACCCTTCAAGTGTGAGTTCTTGGGAGGGTGAAATAAATTCTATGATAGATTATGCAATTACAAGAAGTTGCATTGTAAAAGAGCATTTCATCGAACAGTTGCAACTAGATGAGTTCGATTATGATTGTGACAACTACAATTGTTGTGTTTCCAATATATTTCCCAATCCCTCAGACGGGCTGTTTAAAATTTCATTCGAAATTCAGCGCCCTTTAGAACATAAACTCTATGTTCATGATTTTCTTGGACGATTGATTCAGGAAAAGAAGTTCTTAACCAATTCAGGAATCTATAACCAGGTCGTTGATCTAAGAGCCTTTCCTCCTGGAATATATTTTGTGACAGTCCCTAGCATGGATTTCAGCGGAAAACTCATTTCAAGGTAATAATCAAGCAGAAATCGAGCTAAAATAGAGCAAATAGTCAAGTAATGGGGTCTAGTTAATTTGCTGATATTTAGCCACTTTTTCACTTTCCAGAATTCAATTTCAGCTAAAACCTCAATTTAGCCGCCAACTTATCTTTAACATAAACTTAGACTTAATTTGTTTTTAACTACCATTATGCTTCTTTTATTAACAAAAGTCTTATTAGTATGTTATTTTTGCAGGCTATATGAAGAATTACAGAAATTTTTGCATCATTGCCCATATTGATCATGGGAAAAGTACGCTCGCAGATCGCTTGCTGGAATCGACTAAAACAGTGTCTTCCAGAGACTTGCAGGAGCAGACACTGGATAACATGGATTTGGAGCGGGAAAGAGGGATTACGATCAAAAGTCATGCGATTCAAATGGATTTTGAGCATGGCAAGGATAAATACGTCTTCAATCTGATTGACACCCCTGGTCATGTGGATTTTTCTTATGAAGTTTCCCGTTCAATAGCGGCCTGTGAAGGGGCTTTGTTATTGGTAGATGCCACTCAGGGTATTCAGGCGCAGACGATATCAAATCTCTATTTGGCAATGGACCATGATTTGGAAATTATTCCGATCATCAACAAAGTCGATATGGATGGTGCGATGATTGAGGAAGTGGCTGATCAAATCATAGATCTGATTGGAGTTAACCGGGAGGATATCATCGAGGCAAGCGGAAAAACAGGAGTCGGTGTTGATCTGATTTTTGATGCCATAATCAATAGAATTCCTTGCCCCAAAGGGGATCCAGAAGAACCCTTACAAGCCTTGATCTTCGATTCAATGTTTAATTCATATAGAGGGGTAATAGCCTATTTCAGAATTTTCAATGGTAAAATAAAGAAAGGAGATAAAATAAAGTTTGTAAATACTGGCAATGAATACTTTGCCGACGAGGTAGGAATACTTAGAATGGACATGGAGCCTCGTGCTACTGTAGGTGCAGGCGATGTAGGATATTTGATTACGGGAATCAAAGAATCCCAAATGATCAAGGTGGGTGATACCATAACGATTAAGGAAAACCCATGTGAACAGGCCATTGATGGATTTGAAGATGTCAAGCCTATGGTTTTTGCCGGTTTGTATCCCATCGATTCTGATGATTTTGAAGATTTAAGAGAATCACTTGGGAAGCTCCAACTGAACGATGCTTCATTGACTTATGAGCCGGAAACGTCTCTTGCTTTGGGATTTGGTTTTAGATGCGGATTCCTTGGAATGCTTCATTTGGAAATCGTTCAGGAAAGATTGGATCGTGAATTTGACATGGCCGTTATAACAACTGTCCCTCAGGTATCATACGATTGTTTCACAACAAGGAAAGAGCACATTGTTATTCATACTCCTTCCGATTTGCCCGATCCTTCGATGATTGAAAGAATTGAAGAGCCTTATATAAAAGCTCAGATTATCAGCAAGCCAGAATTTACTGGTGGGATTATGAGTCTTTGTATTGACAAGAGAGGTTTCCTTACCAATCAGGTTTATTTGTCTGAAACCAGAGTGGAACTCTCTTTTGAAATCCCATTGGCTGAAATTGTTTTTGATTTCTACGATAAACTTAAATCGATTTCAAAAGGTTATGCTTCTTTCGATTATCATATAATTGGAATGCGTCCAGGTAAATTGGTGAAATTAGACATACTCTTAAATGGTGAAAAAGTAGATGCTTTATCTGCAATGATTCACAGAGACAAAGCGGAATCCTTTGGTCGAAAAATGTGTAAGAAACTAAGAGAACTAATCAATCGTCAGCAATTCGTTATTGCGATTCAAGCGGCAATTGGTTCCAAAATTGTTGCCAGAGAAACCATTAGTGCATTTAGAAAAGATGTAACCGCAAAATGTTATGGTGGGGATATTTCACGTAAAAGAAAACTATTGGAGAAACAAAAGAAAGGTAAGAAAAGAATGCGTCAAGTTGGTAATGTAGAAGTGCCGCAGCAAGCTTTCCTTGCAGTTTTGAAATTGGATGACTGATCTTCTATAATAATGACAGGATAACAAGGATTATCCCAAATTCCGAAGGGATGAAACTTAAACAAGGAAAGGTTTAAACCTTTAGGATTGCAAAGACAATGTGCAGGTCTTGATACTTGTTGCTAAATTCTTTGTACTAAAATTATTCTTATTTCTAATACTTTGTACTAAAAAATATAGCATGTACCAATTGCTGAATGGAAAAGAGCTTTCCAACATAATAAAAGAGGAAATCAAACAAGAGGTGAGTGAAATGGTTTCAATTGGTAAAAGAGCACCTCATTTGGCCGCCATTTTGGTTGGAAGTGATGGAGCGAGCGAAACCTACGTTGGGCATAAAGTGAAAATGTGTGATGCAGTTGGATTTAAGTCCACACTTGTTCGAATGGATTCCGATGTTTCTGAAGAAGAATTATTGAATAAAATTGCTGAACTCAATCAGCAGGAAGATTTGGATGGTTTTATAGTTCAGTTGCCTTTGCCCAAACACATCAATGTTCAAAAAGTTACTCAGGCCATTGACCATAGGAAAGATGTTGATGGTTTCCATCCGGTTAACGTCGGCCGAATGGCTCAAAATTTACCTGCCTACTTACCTGCAACACCATTTGGAATCATACAATTATTGGAAAGAAATGGTGTAGAAACTTCAGGAAAAGAATGCGTTATTCTAGGACGAAGCAATATTGTCGGATCTCCAATGAGCATTTTATTAACCAGAAATGCCAAGGTAGGTAACTGTACGGTTACCGTTTGCCACAGTCGAACAAAAGACTTGAAATTTCACACTCAACGTGCCGATATATTGATAGTCGCTTTGGGGCAAGCAGAATTTGTTAAAGGAGACATGGTCAAAGAAGGGGTTGTCGTAGTTGATGTTGGGATAACTCGTTTGGAGGATTCGACTAAAAAAAGAGGTTACCGATTAGCGGGTGATGTTTTGTTTTCAGAAGTGGCTCCAAAATCAAGTTTTATAACACCAGTTCCTGGTGGAGTAGGGCCAATGACAGTTATTTCATTATTAAAGAATACGCTAGCTTCAGCCAAAGGCGAAATTTATGCTTAATTCATATTTCAGAAATATTGACAGTAGGTTGCCTTTGTATGCAAAGAGTCTTTGTTTGTTTTGTTTGTTGCTTGTTGTTTTTCAAAGTCTTCATGCACAAAAAGAAAATAAGTTAAACCTCGAAGACAAGGAAGATTTTACTGCTTTTGCATTGTTAGATTCTGTCGTCCAAGACCACAATGTTTTTTTTGTTGGTGAAAATCATAATTTCAAGAAAAGCAATGTAGGCCTTCAACTCAAAATGTTCAGGTATCTTCACAAACAGGCTGGGGTAAGAACGATTGTTTTCGAAGCGGGAATTGCTCGTGGCTGGTTAGTCAATCGTTATGTTCAAACCGGTGACAGTTCTATTCTTGAAACATTGGAAAGGTATTCCTTTAATTATTATGCAGAACTTTACAAAGGCTTGCGTGAATTTAACTTGGATCTTCCCGAAAATGAAAAGATTAATGTAGTGGGTTTAGATGTGGAGCGTTCACTTCCAACCAGCATTAAAGTCCTTTCGATGCTGTTGCCCAAAGGCCCAATCCCTGAATCAATTGTAGTAGACGTAGAGGCCATTGTTGGATTGGCATTGTCCTATGATGAACAAACTCAAAAACAAGAAAATTCTGGTGAGCAAGATTCTTACTATTATGATTCTTATACCAGTATAGATCCTGAACGATCTTTTGATAGCATCATTGAACGATTTGATTCTTTGAGCAAAGATTATAAGGCATTTCTAAAAGATGATTATGATCTTTTTGAAAAAGTGGTCAAAGAAACTCAAATAGGCCAGCAATGGTACGAGGACAAAGAAAATCTTTTGATTCAAGCAGATTATATACGCGAGGCATACATGTTTAGCCGAATCAAAGAACTAAAAGAGCAGCAGCCAGATTTAAAACTATTTGGCCAATTTGGAAGGTGTCATACAACGCTTCAGCGAGTAGATAGAAATTGGTGTGATTGGTATAATTTTAATGCGCTTGCCAGCAGAATTCAACATTCTGAAATTGAGGGACTCAATGACAAAGTATTGACAATCGGTGTCTTTTATCCTCAAAGCAATATTAATTATCCTGATCTTAGTTTTGACGATGAGTTAAGCACCGATATATCTAAACTGCTCGACGAAAAGGATGGATTGTATTTGTATGAAATTAGTGAAATTTCAGATTCTAAAGATCTGCCAAACTTGTTTGACTTTGGAATAGTCAACAATAATAAAATGAATGATGAGCGAGATATTAAGGAAATCGTAAACAATGATTTTCCATCGTATCAAAAAAGTGGGAGAGGAATAACTTTTGCTGGAATAAGCAGATCAATTCATTCTGTAAATTATGATGAATTGAATCAATACTTCTCCTCCATTAACATTGAAGGCATTGGAATGCCAATCTTTTCAACTGGCGGTTTTATTACCATGTACAACAATCGCGGCCCAGATGTAACACTCGATTTTCATCTGTTTGATAATTTCAGTGCAGCAGTCAATGACAGTGTTGGTTTAGACCTCAATGCCTATCAAATTGGTCTGACGGTAGGATCGGACATTACTCGTAGTTTAAAGTTTGATTTGGTTCCTGCCATTGGATTTAACATCAGTGCCATTAAAATGGAGTTAAGTGGGAAAACAGACTTTGACGAGTCCTTAAATTTGTTTGATGCTTCAGCGCCTTTGATCTATCGAAATCCATCTTTTAACTGTCACATAAGTTTTAAGGGGCGGGTTCATTTTTCATTCTTAAGTTTGGCCTTAAAAGGAGGATATCAATTCGACTTTTCCGATGGAAAATGGAAAGCCAATTCTGAAAAAATATCCAATAGTCCAGTCAGTAAGTTGTCGGGTTTCTTTGGCAAGCTAGAACTGGGCATAAAATTGATTTCGAGGTAATTCATTTTATTGATGCCTCTCTGTCTGCCATCCCTATTTATCTAGCTTAAAATCTAACTTAAAATCAATTTCAGAAATTATAAATTGTGTATCTTCACAGTAGATTAATATGAAAACGTTTGAAATTAGTAGCCTTCCAGCATTACAGGATTTAGCGAAGTTTATTGTCGAAACCTATTCCGAAGAACGCTGTTTTTTGTTTTTTGGTGAAATGGGAACTGGAAAAACCACTTTGATAAAATACATATGCGCCGAACTTGGAATCGAGGAGCACACCTCAAGTCCAACTTATTCGATTGTAAATGAATATGTATCAGGCGAAAAAAGGGTTTTTCATTTTGATTTGTACCGATTAAAAAATCAGGAAGAACTACTCGACATAGGATTTGAAGAGTATGTTTATTCCGATGCTTTCCTTTTTATAGAATGGCCGGAATTATCATTGGATTTTATCGATGAATTCATCGCAATAAAAATCAAAAAACTGGAGGAGCAGGTTCGTTCGTTTGAAATTTTAAAAGAAAAAAATAATTAAAAATACTGAGCTATGCCTGAATCTTTAGGTAAAATAAAAACGGGAGTTGGGTTGCAAACTCAATTGCAGGAACTGGAAAAGCCAGTTAAAGATGGAAAACTTTTCATTGGGGTTCCCAAAGAAACGTCTTTTCAAGAGAAACGTGTTGCATTGACACCGCCTTCAGTCGCTCTTTTGGTCGCGAATGGACACAGAGTTATTATTGAGTCAAAGGCTGGTATAGAATCTGGTTTTGATGACATTCAATACTCTGAGGCTGGTGCCAAGATAGCTTATGATGTTAGGCAAATTTTTGAAGCTGGTATTATCTTGAAAGTTGCCCCACCCACTTCGCATGAAATAAAACTGATGAAGTCCCATCAGGTAATCATGTCTCCATTGAACATTCCTACCTTTTCTGAAGAAATGTTGAATGAATTGATGAAGAAAAAAGTAACAGCCATTGCTTATGAATATTTAAAAGATGAGGCGGGTTATTTTCCTGTAGTAAGAATTCTTAGTGAGCTGGCTGGTAGTTCTACTATATTATTGGCTGCTCAATATTTAAGCAAAGATTTCAAAGGCAAAGGTGTTTTATTGGGAGGGATTTCGGCACTTCCACCATCCAAAGTTGTTGTATTGGGAGCGGGTGTTGTTGGAGAATATGTAACAAGAGGTGCTATCGGACTAGGAGCCGATGTTCGAGTTTTTGACAATAACTTGTATAAGTTAATGCGCCTTCAAAACAATTTGGGAAGGAGGATTTATACCTCAAGCATCATACCTGAAATTTTACAAAAAGAACTACAAGATGCTGATGTTGTTGTTGGCGCAATCCATTCTGAATCTGGAAGGACACCTTGTGTTGTTTCAGAAGTCATGGTTGCCAATATGCAAGAAGGTTCAGTGATCATTGATGTGAGTATTGATCAGGGGGGGTGTTTTGAAACCTCAGAAACTTGTAGTCACAACAAGCCAACTTTTACCAAGCACGGAGTTATTCATTATTGTGTTCCCAATATGCTGGCACGTATTCCAAGGACTGCTTCTATGGCATTTAGCAATGTGATTTCGACTGTTTTGTTGGGTGGTGGTGAACATCATGAAGGAATGGATAAGTTTTTCCGTCACAATGCAGGTACCAGAAATGGAACATACATCTATAAAGGTGTTCTTACAAACCAATTTCTTAGTGAACGATTTGGTAAAAAATATACCAATTTGGATTTGTTCATGACAGCAGATTTTTGATTGGTTGTTGGCTGGTTTATACTTGCATTTTTAAATTCTGGCATTATATAAGTAGAACAAATATTGTTTTACAAAATAATGCTTTGTATGAAAAGGTTTAAAGATGGTACCACTCGGGCAAAATGGTGGGATTACAATGGAGTAGGTGAATATTTCATAACAATAAATACATTTAATCGAAATAATTATTTTGGTGAAATTCAAAGAAAAGCAATGAACCTATCTTTGATTGGGAAAATTGTTGAAGTTGAATGGTTGTATTCTCCATATTTAAGACCGGGAATGGAGATTGAGTTGGGGGAATTTGTAGTAATGCCCAATCATTTTCACGGAATAATCAAGATTGGTAAATCTCAGGATAAGCAAACCGAGCGATCAAGTTTTGGAAACACGAGTGAATTCAAACCACAATCCAAAAACTTGGCCTCTGTCTTAAGAGGATTCAAATCCGCTGTTACGACCAAAGCCTTAAAAACCAATCCAGATTTTGGATGGCAGCCCAAGTATTACGATGTAATCATAAGAGATCAAAGGCATTTAAAAAATGTTGAAAAGTACATTCGAGACAATCCTTCCAATTGGAACCCCGCCCCACCGTAGGCACGCGACGCTCGCGAGCCCACAAAAAGAAGAGCCCCACAATATGCGCGCGAGCATAGCGAGCCCAATTGGAACCCCGCCCCACCGTAGGCTCGCGACGCTCGCGAGCCCACAAAAAGAAAAGCCAAAGAAAATATGAAAATCAACGATGCATACAACATCTGGGCAGAACAATACGACAGCAATCAAAATAAAACACGAGACCTCGATCAGCAATTGACAAAAGTGGTATTGGGTAAATTAGAATTTAATGATGTTTTAGAATTGGGTTGTGGTACAGGGAAAAATACAGAATGGTTGGTTGATCAATGTGAAACAGTCACTTGTCTTGATTTTTCTCATGAAATGTTATCCAAAGCCAAAGAAAAAATCAAAAGCAAGAAAGTTCAGTTTCACCAAACAGACCTCAATAATCAATGGCCAGTTCCAGATAACCAATTTGATTTAGTAACCAGCAGTCTTACTTTGGAGCATATCGAAAATTTGGATTTTATATTCCAACAGGCCTACCGCAAACTCAAGATTGATGGCCAATTTTTCATATCTGAATATCATCCTTTCAAGCAATATCTTGGTGGAAAAGCTCGATTTGAATTAAATGAGAAAGTCATTGAACTGGAAACCTATGTTCATCATCTGTCTGATTTCCTAGATGCAGCTAAGAAGAATAAATTCCATTTAATAGAAATAAAAGAATGCTTTGATGAGGAAATAGAATTGGAGATCCCTAGATTGATTTCATTCGTCTTTTGTAAATAGCGCATTCACATTTGTTGTTTTACCAAGCTTAATTTGTTGTCGTCATCAAAAGTGCTGTGACCAAAAGTGCTCTGACCAAAAGTGTTATGAACCAATGCGCTCCCACCATTTTTCACAACTCCTCCAACTTTGCTTTCAACCAAGGAAGGTTCACAATCGGCTTTTTCTTTTCAAGCAAGAGCTTTGCTTTTTCCAATTGTTTTTCAATGAAATCCTTTTTCTTAAATCCTTTCCATTCTTTAATCTTAGCTAAGTTTTTCAACACAAACAAAAAGTTGACAATGCCTTGACGGTTTTGGGTAGAAACCTCCTTGTTTCGTTTGATGTATCTTTCAAAAGAGGAAGTTAAATAGCCTAATAAACTGTATTCATTCAAATCGTAATAGACTTTCAACAAGATATACTTGGAACTGATTTCATAGTAAACATCATTAAATTTCACACTGTTCAATAAATCAATAACCAAATCAAAATTTCCAATTTCATAATAATAAGTTGCTAAATTGAAATGGTAAGCATTCTCTCTAATATTGGAATCCAACATATTGTTGGATTCTTCTATAAAGGTATAAATCCAATCAAAATCTTTCAATCGCAAACCCAAAGTTATAATGTTCTTGAAATGCGGATGCGCCAAAATACCTTTCTCAATCAACAGGCCATTAATAAGAAGTTTTTTATAAATATTATAGAGCTCTTCCATGAACAACACATCGCCTTTGTTGATTTTCCCAATGCAATAATTTTGTGCATATCGATAAAGAGAAATGGCTTCGGCTCTTGGTAGTTTCTCAACATTTTCATCGAGCAAGGATTTCAATCGATAAAAATTTTCAACATCATCTGCTTGTCTCAAAGTCTCATAGACCAAATAATAAGCATTGATAATCACCTTTTGTAAATGTGGATATTCCTTTTTTAGGATCAACTTTATTTCATCCAATAAGTGAAGTTGATAATTGGTATTGACAATGCGCGATCGATTCATCATTTCACAAATCCACTTCAACTTCTTAGCGATGTAAAAACTATCCAACCAATCCACCATCTGTTGCAATTGATCATCCGTTTGCCTAAGCTCTCCTAATTCTGCAAAATGTTCTGCCTCTTCGGCTAGTTGGTGTTGAAATAAAAAATCTTGCGGAATATTGGCAATTGGCAGCTTTTTTTCGATCGCTTTCTTCTGTATATTGTACAAATCATTCAAGCCTCTATTTCTAAATTGCTTTAATATGGCCAAGTCCCAATCATTCTCATTCTTTTCAATTTCTTTTAAAGCGAGAAACTTTTTAATATGCTTGTAAAGCACTTTTCTGACATCCTTCAGCTTCTGTTCGCTGAACTTTTCATTATTAAATACTTTCGAAAAAAGCCTTTTGTGATCAGAATCACTTAAATTAATGGGAACCTTTAACTGCGAAAGGTACATTTGGCATTTTTTATTCGTATTAAATAAAGGATGCGCTAGAAACAACTCAAATTGTTGCCATTCTGAAGGATTCAAAGAGTTAAGAGCTTGATACAATAGAATTTTTGACATTTTTTATTTGTTTCTTTTCACCTTTTGGTGATGATTTTTTTCACAAATGATTGAAAATGAATTGAGTAGGTTTTAACTGCTTACTAAATGTAATCACTTTTTGATTAATTTGTCCTTTTTTTTGCCTCTTTTCTACATTAATTTAGTGTCATAGTTAGCAAAAAAATATAATACTATGAAAAAGATACATATTGAATTATTGGTTTTAGTATTACTATCCATATTGGTAATAAATCCCTGTGAATCATTGATTTGCGAAAATGTTTTGATTTCGAAAAGTGTTGATTTCGAAACAACAGAATCCAATCTTGCAGACTGTGATTTGTCAGTAATTACGGGAGTAGAGAATGATTTTTGTGAAGGAGCTACAATTACTATTGAAATAAGCGGCAGCTCAATCTACTCGCTAAGTATCTCAGGTTTCTTGGTAGATGATAATATCACCACTGGAGCCTATGAAATTGGGCCCTACGAACCAGGTATTTATGAGTTATCTGTTATTGATGTGAACGATCCAGACTGTACTTCGGAACAAACACTTGATATTGTAGAAGAACTGCCACAATGGATAAACGACTTACAATGGAATTATTTTTATCCAGTCCCCATAAACGCCATTAGTTATGATGTCGGTGGAGATAGACATTTCTATTTTAGTCCTTGTAACCCTAACACAAATTATTCAAATGTCCTGACTGATTGTGAAGGAACGGTTCTTTGTGAAGGTTCTGATCAGGATTGTGCTGAAACAATTGTTTCGCTTGTTACGACTGAAATATCTTGTGATGAATTATCAGAATCTACAATTGCGAATACCTCTTGCATTTGGGATACGACCTTTTATGATTTGGGATACCCAGGTTTCGAGTACGCCTATCAGGTAGTTGGTTATCCAGAGTACATGGATGAACCGTTGCTTGATAATGGCCAAATCTTGCAATTCATGCCTTATAACGCCCAGCCTTTTACAATTGTAATTGCACATTTTTCTCCGATTGGAGGACCTGTTTCTTATATTAATTTGGAGGTTTCTGTTTCAGATGCCGTGGTTGATTGCTCACCTGATCTTTGTGTTATTGAAAATCCATTTGAAGAGATTGATTGGTTCCAAGCTGAATATGATCAAAGCATCAGCGTCATTCATTATAAGTACAATGAGCCTGGTTCTGTAGGGCAAGATGTTTTCATATTCCAATATTGTGATAGTGCATTAGACGGAGCAGATTACGTTTTGATGGATTGTCAGCAAAATGAATTGTGTTGGACTGGTGGATTTGTCCCTGAAAGTTGTGAAAGTTATTTTCCTGCATTGGTCTATCAACAACATTACTGGCCAGGATATACTCCAGAGGAACTGGTAGATAATTGCATGGGTTTGAATTGTGCTATGATTCCGGGAGATGACTTTGAAGAAAATGATTGTGGCAATTGCTTAGACACTAATAATCCTTTTTCCATTTTTTGTTATCCTGAAAATACCCAAGAGGTTTGCCATGATGATACTTTGTTTTTTACTTTGGATTATACTGGCCTTGAAATGAGTTTCACTTTGGAAGTATTCAGCTCACAAGAGGAAGCTCAGGCATATTTATTTGAGCCTGGTGAAGGTTCACTTTTAACAGTATATTATATTCCGCCACCAGATTTTACAGGCATCGATACATTGTTTTTAGAATTAGAGGACTCTGCTGACATAGATTGGACTCGAACAATTGAAATTGAAGTAGGAGCTTGCAATGACCTTTGTCAGATAGACAATCCTTTTGAAGACCTTGAATGGTTCCAAGAGGAATACGACAACAGTTTAGGAGTAATTCAATATACTTATGAAGGGGAAAATGTTTTTCTTTTTCAATATTGTTCCACTGCAGGAGTTGATCCTGATTATGCAATTGTAGATTGCCAGCAAAATACCATTTGTGTTTCAGATGGTACCCTGCCTTTTCCAAATTGTGATGTTTATTTATCTCAATTAGATTATGTTCAACATGATTGGCCTGGATTTACAACTGAGGAATTGGTAGACAATTGCTTGGGCTTGAATTGTGCCTTTGTGCCAGGAAATGATTTTGCAACCGATGGATGTGGAAATTGTCTTGCTGTAAATGACCCTCAATTCGATGATTGTTTTCCAGATGAAAATCAAACGCTATGCTATGAAGATAGTTTGTATCTGACTTACAATGTTTCAACTTTAGTAGTTAATACTTCTTTTACCGCTGCATCAAATAATGGAGCAATTATCGAAATAAGCGAGCCTGCTCAAATGACCAATCTTACTTATTATCCACCTGAAGGCTTTTTCGGATTAGATACTGTTTTGGTTGAATTCAGAGAGTTTGGTGTGCTTATATGGGATCAGCTACTTGTTATTGAAGTTGAGGATTGTCATTGCTACGGTATAATAGAAAATCCATTTGAAGAACTGGATTGGTTCCAAGAATTTTATGACCAAAGTTTGGGTGTCATTCACTATAAGTATCATGCCCCTAATGAACTAAATCCTTTGGGAAGAGATGTCTTTTTATTCGAATTTTGTACAAGTGCATTTGATGGACCAGATTATATAATCATCGATTGTCAACAAAATGAATTATGTACAACTGGTGGTTTAATTCCCCCTCCATATTGTGATGAATTCCTTCCTTTTTTGGAATACATCGAACATTACTGGCCAGGTTATACCCCAGAAGAATATACTGAATCTTGTCTAAACTTAAATTGTGCTTTTGTGCCGGGTTCTGATTTTGCAGAGAATGATTGTGGCGATTGCCTCAATGTCAATGATCCATATTTCGATGTTTGTTTCCCGGATGATAATCAAACGGTTTGTCACGATGACACCTTATTTTTAGATTACAATTTATTCAGCGGAGGAGTCAATACTTACCTTGTTCCATCTAGTCAAAATGCTGGATCTATTGAGGTAATTAACGGTTCTGAATCAACTGTTATTTATTATCCAGCAGAAGATTTTGTTGGAATAGATACATTGCTTATTGAATACATTGCTTTAGGACCTCCAGTATTGATCCAAACCCTTTATATTGAAGTTGGTCCATGCGATGAGCTTTGTCAAATAGACAATCCTTTCGAAGAATTGTCTTGGTTCCAGGATGTTTATGACAATAGTCTCAATGTGGTCCAGTACGATTATTTTGGAAGTTCTGTATTCGTATTTGAATATTGTGACGGAGATGTTGATGGTACAATTTTAAGCATTGTGGATTGCAATGGTGATATAGTTTGTCAAGAAGACATGGTACCTATTTGCAATGAAATTTTACAAGAACTGACTTTTGTCAATTTCTATTGGCCAGGATATACAGACGACTCATTTAATTGGAATTGTTTGACATGGGATTGTGATTACACCATATATGGAACGGAAGTAGAAGACGAATGTGGCAATTGCCTTGAGCCCGATGATCCTGATTTTGATAATTGTGCCACTCAATATTACGATCTTATTTGTAACGACGAAACTCTTGCTGCATTAATTATAAATCCTCAACCAGAGGAAATTGAAGGGCCACAAATTTATCTGGATCCTCAAAATGGAACAGTGTCTTTGGATTTAACTTGTTGGCCAAATTGTCCTGATTCTTTGGAAGTTTCTTATACACCAAACCCAGGATTTGTAGGGCAAGACATCTTTAGTTATGTTTGGGTGAATTACACAACCGAGGAATTCTTTATCGACGAGTACATCATCACTGTTCAAGATTGTTCTGGGCCTTGTGAAATAAATGACATCCTGCAAGATTTACTTTGGATCAATGATACATTGGCTGCCTATTACCCAATTCCAATGAGTGTAAATGAATATACTCACGAAGGTCAAACCATAATATTGTTGTCTTCCTGTGTTCCAGGTCAAGCTTTTTCAGGTAGATTATACGATTGCCAAGGCAACTTGCTTTGTGATCTTGGAACCAGCATTAATGATTGTGATTTACTTTTAGCGAATGGAACTTTTGTACAGGAATGGATCAGTTGCGAAGACATCGGCTTCGAGTTAGAATACTTGGTTGGTGAAATGTGTACCGATTCAATTTTTGAATTGGATCTTGGACATCCTGGCTTTGAATTCCTTTGGGAAGTTTACGGACCCTCAACAGGAGGAACAGCTCTGATAGAATCTGATGGTCAAACGCTTAAATTCTATCCAGAAATAGGCTCGACAACTGGTTCTTTCGCTATCGTGAATTACAGCCCGATCGGTGGACCTGCAGTTCAATACCTTGATTTTGAAATTACAATTGATCCATGCGATGAAGTATGGCCGGGTGATGTGAATTTTGATGGAATTGCCGACAATATTGACATCCTGTATTTAGGTTTACAATTTGGATCCTTTGGAATCCCTCGTGAAAATGCTTCTACAGATTGGATAGCCCAAGAGGCGGATGATTGGGACTATGCTCAAGTGACAGGTGTAAATGCAAAGCATGCTGATTGTGATGGCGATGGTGTTATCAGCTTATTGGACAAAGATGTGGTCGATCAGAATTATGATCAAACACATGAATCCGGCAAGACAGACCTCGATGGCCCTCCTGTCTTTGCAGATATTCCAGAGACAATATTAGCTGGTGAGGAAGTGTCCATCCCAATTATCCTTGGAAATGTTGATGAAATGGTACAGGACTTTTATGGTTTAGCGTTTACCTTGGAATTTGACAAAGATTTAGTAGAAGAAGGGTCCATCAGTTTCGATTTTAATACCGAATTCCTAGGAACAGATGAACAAGATGTAATGGGTCTTGGTAAAGTTTTCTTTGAGGATGGTGAAATTGATTTGGCGGTAACTAAGATCGATCAACAAAATGAAAGTGGCAACGGTGCAATCTTGACAGTAAGTTTGGTAATGATCGATGACATCATTGGTAAATCAGATCAAGCCATTCCTTTCAACATCAATGTTACCAACGCTACTGGTATTTCCTTAAATGGCGATGAAATTGATTTGAGTACAAGAGACAGCGAAGCGGAAGTTTACTCTTCCATCACTACACTTGTTCAAAGTGATTTTGAAATTTATCCAAATCCAACAAATGGAATTATAAACATCAATTCAAAGGGTGAACTGCTTGACGGAATTGAAATGGTTGATTTAACTGGGAAAGTGATTTTGAATGAATCCAAAATCAACAGCAATAATTACAAACTTGAATTGACGAATGTTCAAAGTGGAATTTACATTTTAAACATTCAGACCAACCAAGGTGTTTTACGAAAGAAAATTGAAGTCTTAAAATAGTTCAAATACCTGCGAAGAAGCTTTTTTAGATAATATATCCGAAAAGATATAAGCCCTAAACCCCAATCTTAAAGCCTTGCTGCTAAAATCTGACCAAAAGGTAAAGATTGTAGCGCAAGGCTTTTTTTATTGTGCAGATTTACGACAGGCGTTCCAGCGGGAACCGATGCTGCGACAGCCATGCACTGATGAAAAATTACAAATAAAAAAACAACAATCCATTTGCTGATTAGAGTTTTGGATCTTGATAAAATTTCAATCCTAAAGACAACTTAAACTTATCTGTATTTGGACTTCTAATCAAAAAACCATAACTTTTTAAATGCTTAAAAAGTTTTTGTATTTCATCCTTTTCACAATAATAACATTCATCTTGATCATCGCTTTCAATTTCCAAAAAGACATTCCTTTGGAAAACTTAAAAAAGAAATGGACAAATGAGGAATCAGAATACCTAGATCTCAATGGAATGAAAGTTCATTACCGTGACGAAGGACAGGGAGAACCAATTGTGTTGATTCATGGAACTGCAGCTTCGCTTCATACTTGGGATGATTGGACCAACGAATTAAAGAAAAATTATAGGGTTATAAGAATGGATATTCCCGCATTCGGATTGACGGGTCCAGATCCTGAACATGATTACAGCATTAAAAATTACACCGATTTCATCGATGGTTTTGTAAATAAAATTGGCCTGAATGGTTTTGCACTTGCTGGCAATTCTCTAGGTGGGCAAATAGCTTGGAACTACGCAGCCGATCATCCCACAAAAGTGAAAGAACTAATATTACTCGATCCAGCTGGCTATCCCTCAAGCAAAGCAAAGCCATTGATTTTTCAAATAGCGAAAACTCCAATATTGAATGTTTTAGTAAAATACATTACTCCCATTTCAATCATCCGCAAAAACATAGAAGAAGTCTATTTTGACGATTCGAAGGTTAGTGATGCACTGGTTAAGCGCTATCATGAAATGTCTTTAAGAGCGGGCAATAGAGATGCTTTTATCGCAAGAGTGAAAACGGTGTTTGACGATACTTCTGAAAAATTAAAATCCATCAAATCCCCCAGCTTGATAATCTGGGGCAAAGAAGATTATTGGATCCCGGTCGAATTGGCTCCCAAGTACCACAATGACATTCCCAATTCCGAACTCTTTATAATGGAAAAGGTTGGCCATGTTCCGATGGAGGAAAATCCAGACAAAAGTGTTCAAAGAACCATCGAATTTCTAGAGAAGAATTAAATATCCTTCCTTCTTTCCTTCTGTATTTCTTTTTTTCTTAGTATGTGCACTTAGCATCCCAACATTCCTTTGCAAATCACATTGTTTTTTTACAATATCAGAATAAAATATAGTATCTTCTTCTCGTTATTTGATTTAACCTTTAAATGACGCTTTGGAAAAATAAAACGGAATTGTGAATTTAGTAAAACAACAAAAACTTCATTACAAAGATGAAAAATCTGACAAGGTTTATGAGGTTGAAATGTTTCATCTGCAAAACGATGAATACATCGTCAACTTTAGATATGGTCGAAGAGGCAATCGACTAACTGAAGGAACAAAAACCGTTTTTCCTGCCACCAAAACTGTTGCCGAAAAAGTATTTGATGATCTAGTCAACAGTAAAGTCAAAAAGGGCTACCACAAAGTGCAAAACTATAATGAAGAAGTTCCAATTGCACCGACTACCAAAGCTGAAAGCCCTGCCAAGGCGACTGTCCTAAAATACTTGAAACAACATGCTGCTGGTGAAATTCCAAAAACAAATTGGAAACTGTCAAGGATTATCTGGCGGGCTGGGGAATTGAAAATTGCGGAGGCGGTCATCCCTGTTGGTTCAATGCTACACCGACTTAAAGTTCAAGAAAGATATGCTGCAATTTGGTTACTTGGAAGAATTTCAAACAAGGAATCACATGAAATTTTGTCGAAAAACGAACTACCGGAGCCAGCAATCGACCATTATATTTGCAAGGCAGCACTAATCAAATGCAAAGATCAAAAAAGCTTGGCGAGTCTTAAAAACGATTTGCCTTTGGACTTCAAAAATCTATATGAATCCAAAAATTTTGCTGGCTTTAGAGACCAACTGAATGCTTATCTTTTTAAAAGACAGACTGAACAAGTAGATTTATTGTGGAATGCCTATTTACTTTCAATCAATAATCCCCCTTTAAAAACTTTACTTCTTGAGGTTTTGAAAAATGTTCCATTGGTTCCCAATTATTGGAAGTACATCAGATACATTTTTAAGGCCTCGGAAATGATTGAAGACGCCGAAGTGTTTGCATTGCTTGCAAGCAGCATTCAGAAGGCAGATTCGCATCATTCCTCGCCTGAATGGGGGAATAGTATTTGGCACAGTGGTAAAAAATATAATCTGCCCACTGAATATCAAAAGTCCAATTCTGGTTTGGCTTTTTCTAATAGAACGAAAAAATATTTTACTCGACGTATAGTAAGAAGACTTAAGCAAGCTGGTGAAGACGGACAGGAATTGTATTGTGCGATTGGTGCTGAAATTTTATCCTATTATTCAGAAAGCGATCGGATCAATCATCCAAATCTTTACACCTATGAATACAACCCTGAAACAAGACGGTATACTAACATCATAAGAAAATATCATAATCTGGCTCATGTTCCTTTTATATATTACCTGCTTTTTTCAAAAGGGAATCGATTGGAGATAAGTGGGATCAATAAGTTTATGTATGCAGGAGAAGCTGTTGAACAGACTGTTGATGAAGCAGCTCATATTGATCTTTGGAATAAGTATCCAAAATATGCTGCAAAGCTTTTGGTAAAAGGGCGTATCAAGGAAGCCACCAATTTTGCCATGTCTATTCTGAAAGATCAAGCAAACTTGAAAGATTTGTTTTCAAATGATGATCTGGTTGCAATGGTACAGCATCCTTTCCCTGAAGTCCTGAATTTTGCAATCGATTTGATTAGATCTAAATACAACTCTTCCGATCCAAACACTGAATTGATTATTGAGTTAATAAGATCCGATAAAAATGTTGCAATCGATTTAGCAATTGAATTAATCAATCAAAATCATGACCCCTTTATCGCAAATGCTGAATTTGTAAAAGTAGCAATTATTACATCTAATGAACCCTTACAGAATTGGGTGCAAACTAATATTTCAGAATCAAGTTTTACAAAAGAAGAAAACAATTCGATCATCGATCATGTTTTGAAGTTTTATCAGAGTCTTGAGGACGAGAAGGTTTCTTCAAAGTCTGTCGATTCATTTGTTCATTGTTTCAAAGATAATCTTGCAGAGCTTCAAATGGACTATATTTTGGCTTTGCTTGATAGCGAAAAGTTTCAACTACAACTCCTCGCAGGCAAGTTAATCAATATAAATAATACAGCCCCCGCTGATCTTCCTGGAGATATTATGTATCGAATGATCGCTTCTCCACATGAAGCAATAAGAGCCCAAGGGACTGAGTTGTTGTCAAAGCTTTCCAACAAAGAATTGATCAAAAAAGAAGATTTCCTCGTTGGGATGGCAACTTGCGATCAACACGATTTAAGAATAAAGGCTGGTGACCTCATTGGCCGACTGAGTAAAATAGAAAAAGAGTTCAAAGATTCAGTTTTTCTGAAATTGTACCCCCATTTAATGGAAAACCACGAAGAGGAGGAGTTCTCTCCCGATGTCTGGACCATAATTGAAACGCATCTTTCAGATTGCCTTCCCTTGGTTATGCCAAATATAGAAGCTGTATTGAAGGATGATCATAGAGAAACCCATTTGTTGGCCGCTCAGTTAATTGATAAGCATTCCGATCTTGCAAAATGGCCAGTTGAGCACATCGCATTGCTTGGGAATCATGATATGAAATACCTTCGTGAAGTTGCCTATAAATATTATGAAGGGAATGTATCTAGAATGAAATATGAAACAGAGGCTTCAATAAAACTATTCAACACAGAATGGACAGAAACCAATGATTTTGCATGTCAATATTTTGATACAAATTTCACAGAAAAAGAATGGGAACCTGCCCTAATAATAAATCTTTGCGACAACGTTCGACCCGAAGTTCAGGATTATGGAACCAGGGTTTTGGGTAAGTTTTTCAAGGAGGAACACGGTATCAAATACCTAACAGATTTGAGTGAACACCCAGACGCCACAATCCAATTGTACACAACCAATTACCTGGATCGTTATGCATTCAATAACATGGATATGTTGGTAAAATTGAAACCTTACTTTAAAAGAATTCTCGGAGCAATAAATGTTAAAAGTGTTGCCAAACAAAGGGTCTATGCATTTTTGGAAAAACAGGCAATGGAAGGAGAAGTTTATGGCAGATTTGTGGCAGACTTATTACAGGATTTTATTGGGACAATAGCAATTTTAGACAAACAGAGATGTGCTTTAATGTTGTATAAAATTGAAAACAAGTACAAAGAAATGTCCAACAGAATTGAAAGGGTTCCTATTGAAATAAGAAATAAATAAGAGCAATGGAATTTAATTATAAATACAAGGGAAGTACCAGTATCAAAAGTAATTCGAGCGAAACCGGGATGACTTTCGTTCCTGATGTTTATAGAGAACCTACTTTTTTCACGGGTAAACTCAATAAGAAAATTCCTTTTAGAGAAGCCATTTCTGCGCTGCACCACATTGTTGTTTCTGACTTTCGATACAGTCCTAAAGACAACGGTGCGTATCTCGAATGGGCCAAACAGCAAGAAGGTATTTGGCTCGCGGAGGCCATGTTGGAGCATGATGTTGTCAAAGAAGAGTTGCTAGCAAAGCAAACTGAACTGCGAACTTTGTACAAGGAATCTCATAAAATAATGAAACCTTTCTACGATGCTCAGAGCAAATATTTCAAGCATCTTTACATAAGAGATCGTGCTGCTTGGATTGTCCTCGATCCGGTTATCAGTGTTCATCCCGATGAATTGTTTTTTGAATGTTTCAGTAAAGATGAATCAACTTATGGTAAACTCAGTTGCAATTACAATGTCTTCAAAGAAATAGGAGACTTTGAATGTGGGACAACCAATATTGATTATTCCGTTCCGCTGTACAAAGAATTTCAAAAGATCAGAAATTATAAAGATACCGCCTTTGAAATTGATCCTTCTGGTTTTGAAGTGCAAACCACAGCAGAAGAAGCCTACAAAGAATCGAAAATTGATTTGCCTGATTCTTGGGTTCGGGGCTTTCTGCAAGTCAGTTCTGCAATGGTTTTAGATGCTTTTCAGTTTGAAATTGATCCGATCGATCTATCGAATTTTCTGTTTTTATTGAAAAGAAATAAAGAGAAACACGGTCCAAGATCAATCCGCTGGATTCTTAAAACCGGAGAACCTGTTAAGGCAATTTTTGAGCCTTGGAATAAAGAAATTGTTTGCCGAAGATCAATCTATACTGGTTCTAATGAAGGCGAAGTCAGAATGTGGGGCCGCCGCCGGCTTTCCTTGCTAGAAAGGTTATTACCCGTCAGCCAAAAAATTTCTGTCAATCTATTGGGTACTGGATTGCCATCATTTTTTATTGTTGATTTGGGTGATATGACTTTCACAATGGGACTTTCAGGTTGGACTGCCAACGATTGGAGCAGGTCAAGTAATTTTGATTTGATGACACCGCGTTATGAAACGGATGGCCTTACACAGCAAAAAATATTCTTAGCGCTCAAAGAAGATTGGTTCGCCAGTGCAGATGCTATTTCCAAGAAAACTCAACTAAGTAAAAACTTAGTGGAATCTGCAATGACCAATTTTATTCAAGAAGGCAAAGTTGTTTATGATTTGCACAAAAAAGTATACAGAGTCAGGGAATTGACAAAAGATCCTTTGCCGATTGATAAGCTGAGATATAAAAACGAAAGAGAAGAAGCTGCTGTTCAATTATTGCAAAACCAAAATGTAAAATATGATTCTTATGAAATGAAAGGCAAAGTCATTTGGCATTATGGACATGTCATTTCACCAAAAAAGTTGGCAGTTTCAATAGGAATAAATGAAGAAGAGCGAATGGTGGATGCTAGATGCGAATGCAGGTTTTATAAAGAAAATAAACTGTATCAGGGGCCTTGCGAGCACATGATGGCATTGCGGAAATTGGGTACAGTTAGAATAGATAAAATTGTTAATTAATATATTGCCATTTACTGTTTAGTAATTGGTATAAATTGTAGATTTGATAAAATATTGAAATGGTAAGAGGGAGCAAAGATCTTGCAATCTGAATGGTGGATCGCCATTCGTGCCTACTGGTTTGGACAGCGTCACAGGCCAGTTCTTTACTATGCAAACTGACACTACCATCACCATTTCCGGTGCTTCATCGGAGATGACAAATAGTGATGGTAGTGTCGTTTGCTTGAGTTGAACTCTCCTGATATAAGAGAGTACGAAGAATCCCTCTTCCATTTCATATTTTTACACATCTGCCAGTATTTTATAATGGCATTGAACAACGACGAAAGAAGACAGGAAATTAGGGATGAAATAAAAGCATCCTCCAAACAAGAATTTATTCTTAAGGAAATGAAGCGCCTTGGATTTTGGCCCGATGATGCCCAGAAGCCACATCTAGCTGAAACCCACATTAAACGCCAAAGCCAACTCAATACTGAAATCAGGGAGCTCAGTAAAAAGAATAAGGCATTTGAAAACAAAGAAGCCGTTCTCCTTAAGTTGAAAAAGGAGCGGATGAAACGTTCCCGCCAACAGCAAAAAGAAAACAAGAAAAGAAGAGAAGAGGATCGTCTGGCAAAAAAAGCAGAATGGAAAGAAAAGCAGGCCAAAGATATACTGTATTTGGGCAAGCCTTTCACGGCCGCTTTGAAAAACAAAACCAATGATCTAGAAAAGCTTCGCAAAAATAAACTCCCCGCTCTGCAAGACGTCCTCGAATTAGCAGAAAAGCTTGAAACCACTGTTTCAGAATTACGCTATTTAAGTTTTTACCGACCACTCACAAAAGTTTCACATTACATTCGGTACGCCATTCCTAAAAAGACGGGTGGCTTGAGACATATTTCTGCCCCCATGCCTCGCTTAAAAAAAGTTCAACGCTCCATTTTAAACAATCTATTGTCCAACATTCCTATCAGTGATTACGCTCATGGTTTTGTCAGTGATCGTTCAATTGTTAGCAATGCCAGACCACACATCAAAGCGGACTTAGTGGTCAATATGGATTTGAAGGATTTCTTTCCATCTTTAGATTTTAAACGTGTATGTGGTTTGTATAGAAAGTTGGGCTTTAGTGATCAGATAGCCACTGTTTTGGCTTTGATCTGTACAGAACCAGTTGAAGAAAAAATAAAAGTGGATGGTGAAATATTTTACCTCAGTGAAGGGGAAAGAGTCTTGCCACAAGGTTCGCCTTGTTCTCCCGCCATCACCAATATTATCTGTCGCAGGTTGGATCAAAGAATGGCTGGAATCGGCAGGAAACTCGGTTTTACATACACTCGCTATGCAGACGATATGACTTTCTCAGGCTCTGAATCAAACAGAAACAATATCAAGAAATTGATGTGGCAGACTCAGGCTGTAATTAAAGATGAAGATTTTACATTGCATCCAGACAAAACAAGAATCATGTCCAATGGTGCCAGAAAGGAAGTTACAGGAATCGTTGTCAATGAGAAAGCCAATATTTCACGAAAAAAACTAAAACAGTTCCGCGCCCTTTTGTTTCAAATCGAAAAAGACGGATTGAAAGGCAAGACTTGGGGAAACTCAGACGATTTACTAGCCTCCATTCAAGGCTTTGCCAGATATGTTTACATGGTTGATTCGGTCAAAGGCAAAAAATACCTCGACCAAGTTCAGGGCATCAAAAACAAGTTTGCTCCCAAACCTAAAGTTGATAAAAAACCTTGGTGGAAATTCTGGGGATGATTGTAGGAAGTATAAAAAAAACGAATCCTCCTCTTAATTTTCTTAAGAGGAGGATTCGTTTTTTATTTATTAAAGTCAGTCTAAAGTTCTTTCGACCGCATAAGGAAAAATATAAGTCTAACAGTCCAATTTGCCAAAAGGCAAATGCAGACGTACCAAAAGCAATGGCGCAGCCAAGCGTACTAAAAGCAATGGCGCAGCCAAGCGTACCAATAGCGAAGCGTACCCAATCGTACCCAATCGAACCCAAGCCTCTATCCCGCAGGCATCCAAGTTTGAGTTCTAAACAAAAATCCTATATAGCCTCTTACCTTCAATACATCTCCTTCTCTCCATATAGAGCTTTTGTAGATTTTTCCGTTTTCAGGATCACAGATCGTTCCATTCGTCATGGTTATTCCATCTCCTTTTTCTGTCATGTCTCTAATTATCTCCATACCAATAATCGGAGTGTCTTTACGGTCATCCGTGCATTGGTCGCAAGCAGGATTTGGTTCGGGTGGATCCAACAATTCTAAAATTCTTCCGAATACTTTACCGTCTTTTTCGAATATTTCAACAAGAGACTTTTCCTTCCCAGTTTCATCATCAATGGTCTTCCATTTTCCCAAAACTGTTTGCGTTTGTGCTTGTAAATTTGAACTGAATAATAAAGCTGTTAATAAGAAGCTTAAAGAGAAAATAAGTTTTTTCATTTTAAATTGTTTATTTGGGTTAAATTGAATTAACCATTGTTAGATTAATTATTATTAAAAGGTTTAATGTTTCAATTGTTTTTTTTGATAATCAATTAATGTTATCGAGTACCTAATGGTTCATTTATAAGACTTTCAATATCCCTTTCATTTTGCTATGATGTCCTGGAAAGGTACAAAGAAATTCATAATTTCCGGGAGCTGGTGCATCAAATTCGAGGCGAACAGTTTCACCAGGTTTTGCTAAATCAGACGCAGCAATAACTTCAGGCATATCTGGAATATAATTTTTATCCTTCAATGAAATTGCTGCCATCCCAACTTTGTTTCCCGCCCCTTTTTTTACAATCAGCACATTGTGCTTCATCGTTTCATCAACACTGTCATTGATTAGTGTTAAAATAACTTTGGAATTTCTTTTTACTGAAATTTCATCCAAGTCATACTTCATTTCAGCCATCGTATTTCCAACTGCTTTTAAAGTAACCCGCTCAATTTGCTTTGTAGCAGAGTTGCTGCTTTGCTGATCTGGCTGTTTTTCCTGTTCCTGCTTAGGATTATTACAAGAAGAAAACAGCAAAATGCTTAAAACAATGAGCACATAATATTGGAAGTACTTTTTCACTTTGGCAACATTTTTTAGATTCAAATTCATTCAAATCTTAAGATATTTGTAATTTTTTGAAATAGGTAAGATTTTTCCATTTTTGGTCATAGTTTTTGGAAATCTGCAACTATTATATTTTTTTATTGTAAAAAAGAGAATCAATTTATTAAATTCATACTTGAAACAACTCATTTGAGAATAAGCAATCCTTTCTTTTGGATTGTTTATTTTAATGTTTTCAAACCCTTTTAGACTCATTACAACATATCAAACAGCATTTGTTCACCATAGTGGGTCTTTAATCTATAAGACAACATCCAATGAAAAAAATTCTACCCTTATTATTACTTTTCTGTTCTACTGTCGCTTTCAGCCAGTTTTGGATAGACGTTTCTTTGAAAGGTGGGGCTGGTCCCGATTTTTTAATTAATGCAAATGTATTCAACGACGATTCTCTGATCCACAAATTTGCCATGGGCAATACCTTTTCAGGTAAACTGGGCTTCAATTTTGGGGACATCCATTCCTTGAATATTGATGTTAGTAGTACTGGCTTTACGCAGGGTTTTCAAAATAAAAGAGAACTAGAAAGTGGCGTTCCTGTCAAACAGCTAGATTATAGAACCATTGATTTTGCCATCCTTTATCGAAAGTTATTTGAAGGGCGCTATATTGAAATTGGTCCCATGTATTCGACTGCCAACGAAATTACTGTCGAATCGCCAACCTATGGCGTTCTTGGAGGATTTGGTAGAACGCTTGCTGGAAGTGATCGATTTGCGATCAACCTCGGCTGTCGGGCTCGTTATGTTATAAGCAATACCATTCCCGAAATCTATGAACCAACTTATTTTGGAACAACTTATGCTGAATCCAAATCTTCGACCAATTTCTCCCTTCTTGTAATGCTTGAAATAGATTGGGCTGTTGGTGTTTTCCGACGATCGACCTGCTACAGAAACCGACTTAGGTTCATTACATTTTAAAAATATATCACATTTAAAAAAAAAGCCCGCAGCTACAGCCTATGCAATGACTAAATTTCATTGGATGGGATGTAGCTGCGGGCCAGTTTTTGTAAAAGAGTTTTTTGTAAAAGAGTTTTTGTGAAAGTTTTGCAAGCCTATTCTTCAGCTTTGCTTAAAACTTTAGACTCTTGTTTTTTGAGATAATGGTCAATTCTATTCTTAACATTGTACCTCACATCCATGTAAAACAGATTGAAATCTCCAATGTGAAAGTTCTTTCCTATCAAGAAAATTTTTCCTGGGATGTCTGGTTTGTGAACCCAAATGATTCCATTTTTTACTTGGGCATCCATTAGTTTCTTTTTGATTTTTGCAAATGGGCGAATCACCATTCCCTTACTTTCTTCACGACTAGCATATTCATCAGTCCTTTTCCAATTGATCGGATTGGTTGTAACGGTCCCTTCGTGATAGTCTTTGGTTTTGGCTCCCCAACCATAGGTTGCCCAACAATTATAACAAGATGTTTCATCTGCATTCTCGCAAGGCAGCAATTCTTCATATTGACTGGCTTTGACAGGCATTCCAACAACATAAGCAGCAACTAGTTTTTCTGAAAGCTCTTTGCCGTCAAAGAATTCTTTTAGCAATCTTTGGCTGTGAGTAGAACCTTGGCTGTGTGAAGCAATGATAATTGGACGTCCTTGATTGAAATTTTCAAGGTAATATTCAAACGAACTTTTTACATCCTGATAAGCCTGTTCAAATGCTGAAAGGACGTTTGGGTTTTCGGGGTTTTTTAAAAACTCATCGTAAGATCGGTAGTGAGCTTGCCTGTACCTTGGAGCATAAACCTTGCAACTTCCATTAAAGATACTGGCCTGATATTTTATCGTAGACTTATCAGTTCTTAAATTTAACTTCTCATCGTTTAAATCGGCATTCCATCTTTTGTCTTTTTTCTTAGTCAATGTCGTTGGGTGAATAAAAAATACATCCACCTTTGCAAGGTCTTGTCCGTTGACCAATTCAGAACCTCTTGGAACAAGGTCTGCACTGTCAGATTTTTCTGGATGAGCTGCCCATAAATAAAGGTTGCTGTAATCGGGCGAGTTGTTGGGTAATACTAGTTGTTGTGATTGCTGGCCATTGAGGTTGATGAAACCAAAACAAAGTAAGGCCAATAATAATTGGCTGTTTTTCATTGTATAAATTTTATTAGGTTAAAAAAAAGTAGGAATGGACTACTTAAACATTACTGTACTATATAAGACGGCATTTATTTAAAAAAAGTTGTCTTATTATAAAATAAATGCACAAAAAATCTTTGGAAGGAAGTTTCCGATTGATTTGTTTAAATTTTTGTGTCGGAAATGAATTGCAATTGAGCCTTCAGAAGTACTTTCAATAACTTCATAACAAAGAGGTTGAGGCTGACACCAAGATTGAATGCCCCCTAAAGGATCAAATTTAAAGGATCAAATTTGACACAGTTGTAAAACTAAAATCTAGAGACGGCAAAAATGGCCATCCTTTCATCCTAATGGTCTAAGGAAAAATTACTTGCGAAGTAAGTCTGGACCTATATTGTAAAGTTGTTCTTTTTGCTTTGAATATCCGAAAGTAGCTTGAGGCATTTCTTCACGGAACAAACTTAATATTTCCAGAATTTCGGGTTCTCTCATGGTAATATTTGCCTTGCTTCTATCCTCTAAATGAATGAACAAAGTCGTCTTACTTGAAAAGCTGATTCCGAAAGGACTTTTTTCAAGCTTGTGATAATAAACCCAAACTATTTTATTCCCTTCATTCCGAAGAAAGAAATTCCAGAAATGACATTCGTCAATGAAAGTTTGATAGGCATTTTTCAAAAGAAGAATTCCTATAAAGGCTATCATCGCAAATAGAACAGTATTGGCAATAGCGATGCTTAAGGAAAGGTTAATCCAACTAACAACAACAACCATAATGGAGAGGACCACCAAAAAACTTCCAACAAAAATTTTGAGCAATTTTTGCCTTCTCAGGTTTTTCTCCAACAATTCAAATATCTTGGGACTCACAACTAATAAATCTAATGGTTAGGTTAAATTATACCGATGTGAATATGATTGAGAATGAATAAAATCATTAATCCCTTTGTGTCTACAAAATTCTAGACTTTAAGGTTCTCTAATCAATTTCAGCATTTTAATTTCAAAGCCTTTTGCTCAGAAAATAAAATTACAGCATAAAACTATATATTTGACAAGGAGTTGATGTTTTGTAACGAATATCTTAAGATTTTTAGCAAGACTTTTACAGTCTGTTCTGCGTCTGACAAAACTCACGATATTTCACTGAATTTCATTGTGTTAATTTTAAATACATTACAATGAAATTCCAAAACGTTACTACTGTTGCAGATTGTAGGGAAAGTGTGGTGTGGAAATGATAATCAATGTGCTTATCACTACTATATTACTATATTTTTTTCGATTTCTACATGCTAATTAAAATAAATATTTTCAATTTCGTTTTCTTATTAATGGGTAATTTTCACAAAGCTTTCATCTTCATTATTTTATTGATTTCTTCTTGTTTAAATGGACAAATTGGAGGAGATAATGTCTATGAATTTATGAACTTATCTCCTTCCGCAAGAATTACAGCCCTAGGTGGATACAACCAAACAGTGCCAGATGAGGACCCAAATAATGGAATTCAAAATCCAGCGCTCTATACACCTCTTAGTCATGGAAACTTGAGCATCAGTACTGCTTGGTATTTTGGAGGATCCAATTTGAGCAATATTGCTTATGTTCATAATTTTGACAGTCTTTTTACCATTGGAGTCGATTTGCATTACATGGATTATGGAAGGTTTGCGGGCACAAATGATGTCGGTCAGGATCAAGGCTCTTTTTTGGCCAGAGAATACTTGTTTAATGTTGGGATTTCAAGACAACAAAATTTATTGTCTTATGGGATAAATTTGAAAGCCATACAATCCAGCCTTGAGTCTTATTCTTCTTTTGGCCTGGCTGCCGATGTTGGTGCAAATTATTACAACCCAGAAAGTCAATTGGGTCTTTCTTTGGTTTTTGAAAATATTGGAACTCAATTATCAACTTACAATTCTGAAGAAAATTTAATTTTACCATTTGACATCCAAGTTGGAATTAGCAAAAGACTGAAATACGTTCCGTTTAGACTATCAATTCATGCCCATGATTTATTGAAATGGGACATTCGATATGATGATCCTGCTCAAGCGGAAAACAATTCCTTTATTGGCCAGGACACAATTGAGAAAAACTATTTTGCTGATAAACTATTCCGCCATTTGGTTTTTGGAGGAGAATTTTACTTTGGTGAAAACGTTAGGGTTAGATTTGGTTACGATCATCAAAGGAGACAAGAATTAAAATTACAAGATGCCGCAGGAATGGCTGGAATCTCTTTTGGTGCAGGAATTAGAATCAAGCGATTTGTTATAGATTACGGAAGAGGCAATTATCATTTTGCATCTGGCACCAATCATTTCACAGTAAGCATGAATTTGGATGGAATGAAATTGCCAAAGTTTGGTTCAAAGAAAGAAAAGCCTAAGAAAAAGGAAAAGAAAGAAAAGAAAAAGGATAAAACAGGGTGAAATCTTCTAAATTCAGGAACTGTTTTTCATTAAATTCCCTTTTTATTATTATAATGATTCAATCTGGACCAATGAAAGTATGTCTGGTCGTATTGAATAGCAAAATATTTTATAAATTCGGTCTTGTTCAGGCCTAATCTATTGCAAATGAGCAGAATTTATAATTCATTTTTTTAGCTTTCTATGTGAAATTTTGGTGACGAAGGAGCTTTCAACAGCTCTTAATTTTGAAAACATTTTCTGGCTTTGGTATTTTAAAATCCTATGGACAAATTTGATGTTGTAATTATTGGTGGTGGTGTATCGGGTCTAACGGCAGCTTTGTGCCTGCAGCAGGAAGGTATGAAAGTTAAACTTTTGGAAGCGACTGATAGAGTAGGGGGACGAATGAAAACTGATAAAGTACAAGGATACTTGCTAGATCGTGGTTTTCAAGTATTGTTGACTTCTTATCCTGAAACCCAAAAGTTCTTAGATTATAATCAATTAGAGCTTAGAAACTTTTATCCGGGCTCTAAGGTCTATTACAAAAATGAGTTCTATCAATTTGCAGATCCTTTCAGAAAACCTATTGAATCCCTTCGTAAATTTAGCAATCCATTTTCCAATTTTGGTGATAAACTAAAAATTGTAGGCCTTAGAAACAGGACTAGAAGGTTGAGTGTTGAAGATATATTTAAGCAAAAAGAAAAAGCTACTATAGATTACTTGCGAGAATGGAATTTCTCCAAGTCAATGATCGATTCTTTTTTTAGACCATTTTTGGGTGGAATATTTCTCGAGCCAGATTTGTTGACTTCCAGCAGAATGTTCGAGTTTGTTTTTAAAATGTTTGGAAAAGGTTATGGTGCTTTGCCAAAAGACGGAATTGAAGCCATCCCAAAACAATTGGCTTCAAAATTGAAAGATGGGGTTATTTCACTCAACACAGAAGTAAAACAGATTGAAGACGGGAGTGTCATTTTGGAAGGTGGTGATGAAATTAGAACTGCTGCTATTTTGATAGCAACAGAGGGGCCAGCGATCAATAAATTGATTCCAGAGTATGAAATGGATACCAATATGAATGGCGTTCGTTGTTTGTATTTTTCTGCCGATTCATCGCCCTATGAAGAACCACTAATTATGTTGAATGGTTCAGGGGCAGGTTGGATCAACAACATTCATATTCCTACGAATCTTCACCCTGAATATGCACCGGCAGGCAAAGCTTTGATTTGTGTCTCGGTTATTAAGCCTTGCACATTAACAGATACAGAATTGTACATTGCTGTTAGGGATGAGTTGGATGAAATGTTTGGCAAAAATGTTGTGAGCGAGTGGATTCACTTGAAAACTTACAGTATTAAAAATGCGCTTCCTGCAAAATCAAGTATTTCATATCCAAAAGAAAAAGAAATCAGTGCTTATAAAAAGGGAATTTTCATTTGTGGAGATCATGTCCATGATGCCTCAATAAATGGATCTATGCGTTCCGCAAGAATCACAGCAGATGCTATTTCTTGGCATTTGGCCCTTGCAGTCAATCAATAATTGATGTAATTTACAATCGATCATTGATCACCGGTCAAAGCACCTATCGATATTTTTTATCTATTGTGTCAATCACTGAGCTGTACTTTGCTGCATTGTCAGTGAATACGGTAACCACAACACCTGAATCAAGCTTTTCTGCAATTTTAATAGCACCACAAAGGTTTGCTGCGGAAGAGGGACTGATGAGTAATCCTTCATGTTTGGCCATATCAGCAATCATTTGATAAGCATTTTCTGTGCTCACAAACTCAGTTCCGTCTGCAACATTGGGATCGTATATAGAAGGAATACTTTGAGTAGCCAAATGTTTCCAGCCTTCCAATTGATGATCTGGGCTATCAGGTTGTAATGAAATAATTTGTATGTTAGGATCAAATTCTTTCAATCTTCTGCCGGTTCCCATCAAGGTTCCAGTTGTTCCCAAAGAAGAGCAAAAGTGAGTTACTTGTTGATTGGTTTGTTGTAAAATTTCTTCTGCGGTCAAATAATGCGCATACCAGTTATCGTTGTTTGAATATTGATCTGCATAAAAATATTTTTCAGGATTTTTCTCGTAAATTTCACGAACGATTTCTTGAGATTTTCCTGTTCTTTTTCCCTCGCTAAAAACAAGATCAACATTGAACATTTTCAAAATTCTTTTGCGCTCCTCGGTGGCTTGTTCCGGAATGCACAATTTTATTCTCAAACCTAAAGCTGCTGCAATGTGAGCGTAGGCGATTCCAGTATTTCCAGAAGAAGCATCCAAAATGATTTTGTCTTTGCCCAACTCTCCTCTGATAATAGCTTGTCTAATAATGTTAAAGGCTGGCCTTGATTTTACACTGCCTCCAAATTGTCGCCATTCCATTTTACAATAGATTTGAACATTTGAATTTGTGAACAGCCTGGTAATCGGGAAAAGTGGAGTGTTCCCAACCAAATGTTTAATGGTTTCCAGCTTCTTCAGAAGTCCGGAATCAATTTTACTAGGCATATAAGGCATTAAGTATTTTTTTGAATGTTGTGCGATATCGAAGCACAAAGCTAAACAGGCTATTTAAGACGACCTAATTTAAAGGGAAACATTGCCAATAATTATGAAAGAATACCACTTTTTTACATGTGTTACCAATACCAAAGGGTGAAATCTTCTTTCCTTTGCTCTTTGCGGAAGAAAATTATACCAATCTGATGTAGATCAATACTTACTGTACATCGCGGATTTGCTTTAATCTCGTTCCAAGCTTCTGTCATTTGTGCTGACCAATGGATATCGTCAAAAATAAAGATGCTTTTATCATGGGCTTTCTGCAAACAAATTTCGAAATATTTCAATGTAGGCTCTTTTTGGTGATTGCCATCAAAAAAAACATAATCTAATTGCTCAAACTCAGCCAATACTTTGGGGAGACAATAGTCGAATTGTCCATTTATTATTTCGACATTTTCTATTCCCAGTCTATCAATATTTTGTTGGGCCAATCCTGCGATATTTATGCAGCCTTCAATGCTTTTCATTGGAATGGAACCATTCGCCATTGCTTGATAGGCGGTACTGATGCCTAAAGAAGTACCCAACTCAAGCATATTGTTTGGTTTGAAATACTCTATTAATCTGAACAACAATTTACCGTACCTTGGAGCTATGCTGGTGCGAGAAGCAATTTTACTAATCTGTTTTTTGCTGACTGGATTCTTACCTGCTCCAAAATCATTGACTTCTATAAAACCGGTATCCCTTTTCAATGCTGCTCTCAAATAGGCAATTTCATCAAATGCATAAAAATTCCTTTTATCATTTAATACTGCTTCGCTGAGTTCATAGATGAAAGGAGAATGCAGGTAAAATCTGGATTTTCCTTTTACAATGTATCTGGCTAATTGAGATAGTTGATGGGCAAACTTCATATAGTCTAAGGATCAGTTTTTTGATCCATACAAAGGTACGAGATGTTAAACTAAAATGACTGTAAAATGAGTGCTTTGAATCTAGTGGGAGGCAAAACCTTTGTAATCAGGCGTATCAGCAGCTGAGGTGTGAACAAATGAACGTAAAATTTTACCATTTTTCAAAAGGAATAAACCAGGCATTTGGAATACATCCCCATCAGGAGCACTTTGCTTATGGCCTTTGATAATATTTAGCAATCCTCTGTAAACAACTTTAGGACCGAACAAACTGCTGATTGATCCTCGACACAATTTGAACTTTTTGTACAAAATACCTTCTGGATCGCTGATCTGTGGAAGATCTTCCAAACCATATTGTTTAAGCGTTTCAGTTGCAGTCTCTAAATCAGACATGTGAACCAATAATATTCTGGTTCCACTAATTTCGATATTGTTTCTTTTCTTGCTGATATCCGCTAATGTTTGTTTACAGAAAGTACAACCCATGTGCCTAAGAAATACAACCATGGTTGGCCATTTTTCAGTCATTTCTTGCAAATCATAGCCTTCTGAAGTTTCGAACATATCCAATGAATACATTTCATCATAACTGAACATGTTAATCAACTCTTGATCTTTGGTATATTCCTGATCATAGACCGCTTTGAGAATTAAGAAAAAAGGAATCAGCCAAATAATTTCGAAAATGGAGAAAACAATTGCGCCTTCCATTGGGAAATTACCTTTGAATGCTGCCAACATAAATATCAACGGAACTGTCAATTTACTAAGTAAACCCGCAAGAACGATGACCCAATTCTTTAATGGACGAAAAGAAGCCAAAAGGAACGTAATGCCAAACACAGCACTGAATAATCCAAAAAACTGGTAAATACAAAAATCTTGTTCACCTGCTGCCCCAAATACGGAAATTGCAAGGGATGGGACTAAAAGAACTAAAACACCTACAGATAAATCCAAAGCCCCTGCTGCTTTAAGAGCAGTAGTCATCCATGTTTTCTTAATTTCTTTGTTCATTGCTTCTTTTCATTGCTTCTTAATATACTGTTGATAACACATAGTTTTTGATTTTGTTTAGCTGATGGTCATTATTCTCGTGTTAAAATGACACTGGCTATCCATTCAATTAACGCTGTTAAAAGGAAAAGGCTAATAGATAAGTTTAAAATTTGAGTTGAATGTATCTTTGAAAAAGGGTAGTAAAACATCAACAAAATAATGGAAATTTTGATGATATATAGAAAGTATCGAAGAAAGTTTGGAATCTTTAAGAATTGACTGTTTCCGAGTAAGCCTATAAAAACAAGACAAATTAGGGAAACGATAATGAGCGGAGTGTATTTAAAAACATATGAAAACCCCAAAAGACCAAGCAGAAAAGCGTGTATGTGAATTCTCTTTATCAAAGAATAGAGATTAAATGAATGATTAAATGAATGAATAAATACTTGCAGGAAAAAGTGGCAGACTTAGTACATTGGCAATTAAGTTTCGGTCCATTTTTTTGATTTTTTTTAATCAAGGCGGCAGCAAAAACAGAGTTATGCTCTAGCATAATGAGTATTTTGTCAACGAAGAGTGATCTAAAAAGAAGCAATCAAAAGGGAAAGAACTTATTCAACAGTGTCCTTAATAGTATTAAAGGGTAAAACGATTGTTTTGTTGCAATAAACAGTATAAAAATAATGCAACCATTGTGATTTGGGGCAGAGAAGCCCCTTCGTACCCATCACAGTTGAGCACATTTGCTAGAATTATTTATTTCCTCTTACACCCTATCAAGGATGGGTTTAAATTTTCATAAACCAAGAAATATCTCTTTATAGCAAAAAAAAACAGCTCAAAATCAAAAAATGATTTGAGCTGCCATATTTTATTAAGCTATTAGAAGCTCGACAATAGAATTTGATTTAGTCTAACAATTCATTTAACAAATTGTCTAACAAATCGCATTCAGGAATGTCGGTTTTCTAAGGTCTGTTATTTTATAATATTGCCTTTACTATTGCTAGGCCAAAGTAAAACAAGATTGGAGAGCCAACCCCAAAAATTGTGGTGATAACGAAAATTAATCGGACAATTGAAACATCAACGCCAAATGAGTTTGCCAACCATGAACAAACTCCTAAAAATCTACCCTGTACTGCCGGATATGCATTCATTTATTTAATTATTTAGTTCATATATTACTACAATATTTGTTAGAATTTAGTTCGTTTTTTTTGATAAATCGTATTTTTTTCGGTTTTGGAGCCTTGAAAAACCCTCCTGCATTAATAGATGTTAAGCAATAGGGCTTTTGCAGTTAAAAGTATTAAATTTGTGAATTGACTTTGTATTTGATTAAAATTATGGAAAGTTAATTGCTTAACTATAACCTTTTTAAGTAGTTGCTGTATAATAAAGAGTAGGTGATTTAATCCTTTTTTACTTATAAAGTCAAAAGAGCTTTAAATAATAAATTTCATGAAAAATATAATTGGTTCTATTTTTCTTTTGTTGGTTCTTTCAGGACTTTCTGTTTTTGGACAGGGAAAGCAAAAGAAAGCAGATAAAAATAAAAAATCGGTTGAGACTGTTGCTGTAAAAGAGGACAAAGGAATCCACTTTGAGCACAGTTCTTGGGAAGAAGTTAAAGCCCTTGCCAAAAAAGAAAATAAATACATTTTTGTCGATGTTTATGCCTATTGGTGTGGACCATGTAAAAAAATGACTCGGGAGACTTTTTCTGATGAAACGGTGGGTGAATTTTATAATAAAAACTTTGTGAGTTATAAAATTGACATGGGCAAGCCTGAGAATAGAGCCGAAGGTGCTGTTTTCAAGGCTGCGGTTTATCCAACATTGGTTTATTTTAACAATGAAGGAGAGGAAGTTTATAGATTCAAAGGTTTCCGCCCTGCTGCGGCTTTTATGAAAGAAGGAAAGCGCGCTTTATTCGATGCGGATAAAATGGCAGCATTGGAGCAAAAATTTAAAGATGGCGAACGAAGCTATGATTTCCTTTATGAATATCTTGAATACGCTGGATATAAAGGAAAACCAAAAGCAGAGGCTGTTGATGCTTTTATGGAAAAGCTCAATAAAAAAGAACTGAAAAAGGAGAAGACACAAGATTTGATATATGAACTGGGGGCACATTATGAATCTCCTTTCTTTCAGGTTTTACTAAAGAATAAAGAACTGTTCGAAGATCGTTATACCAAACCAGCAGTAGAAAAAAGAATTAGAAGTGTTGCATTAAATCTTTTGAGAACTTCGGTTGACAATAAAGATGAGAAAAGCCTTGAAAAGGCCATCAATTTGATCAAAGACACAGAATTGGAAAAGAAAGAACAGTTGATTTTCCAAATGGGTTTAGAATTTTACAACGATACGGAAGACTGGGACAATTACATTGCAACTTCTGTTGAGTTTTTGGATAATAATGAAATGACCAATCCAAATATTCTCAATCATGTTGCTTGGACTTTTTTTACGCATACTGAAGACGATGGCAACTTGTTGAAAGCAGAGTCTTGGGCCAGAAAAGCCATTCAACTAAAAAAGGATTATCCCAATACGCATACTTTGGCGGCTTTACTTTACAAACAGGGCAAAAGCGAAGAAGCAAAAACGACTGCTGATCAAGCGATTGACATAGCTAAAAGGACCCGAAAAAACCCAGCTCCGACTGAAGAATTGATCAGAATTTTTGAAGAAAACTAAAAATAGGCACGTTAATTGCACCTTTTCCCTTGAAAAATAAATTTTATTATTTATTGATTGCTTTTGATAATATATTGCCGAGTCTATGAAAACACAGCTAATATACTTTTTTGCAGCAGCTATTTTATTTGGGGTTCTCCTTTACTCTCCACTTTTAAGAAGAGATTCTGGGAGAAATATTGCTCATACAGCTGTTGATAAAATTGCCAACAAAACGGGTAAAGCTGCCCAAAATACTAGAGATTTCATTGCAAGAAAAACCAGTGATGCTGCTTCTGGTATAAGTAGAAAAGCCAACAATTATGCTTCTGGAGGTGCTTATGCTGGTGGAGGTTCTTATGCAGGAGCTGCTTCTGTGGGTGGAAATGCTGGAGGTGATGCTGGTTATTCTCAGTACATCAGTTATCCAACTGTTGCGTATTCTAATAATCCCAAGCATTATGCCAGTCAGGATTTGAGATTGAGCGATAATAACATTAGAAAACTGGCGGGAATGTCTTCAGCTAATATTTCAATATACAACAAAGGAATATTTTACGAAGGTTATAAGGATATGGAATTAAAAGTGATTTCATACGATGAAGAAGGAAATTACTTGGGCCATCGCTATGAAATTTTTAGAAATGAAATTTGTGAAGGGGAAACCTTGAAAGAGCGACTTGAAATTCCAAGAGGGACTGATGAAATAGTTGCTTACATTGTCAAGGCCACTCCAACGAATTGTTTTGATCAAGGGGCTTTTGATCGTCAATTGGAAAGGGAAAATAGGTTGGCAGAAAAAAACCAAAGAAAAGAAGATCGCAAAACTGGTCGAACAAAAGTTGAGAAAAGTTCAACAGAAGTGGGATACGATGAAAACAGAGGCGATCCTGATAGAAGAAGATTAAGTGATCGCGATTATAGAAAAGAATACGATCGAAATTTTGAGGAGGATCATAATCATAAAAAAGATAAATCTGGTCCTTGTCACAGTTGTTTAGATAAACCAACCAGAAAATACAGAAAAGCTCAAGAAAAAGCAGATCGATACAAAGAGGAAATAAATCGTTATTGTTTGAGTTGTAAAACATGGGAATAAAACCCAAAACGCGCCAATGTCCATACAGGTTAAGAACCTTAGTAAAATATATTCAAGTCAAAAAGCAGTAAACAATATAAGTTTTACTGTTAATGAAGGAGAAATCGTAGGCTTTTTAGGTCCAAACGGAGCTGGAAAAAGTACAACTATGAAAATCCTCAGTTGTTTCATTCCACCAACAGGTGGCAGTGCTACAGTTGGTGGTTACGATGTCAATGACGCTCCAGGAGAAGTTAAAAAGCGAATCGGCTATCTTCCCGAAAACAATCCACTTTATAAAGAAATGTACATTAAAGAATATCTAGCCTTCGTGGCCAGAATTCATGGCATTCGTTCTCCTAAAGAGAGAATTAAAGAAATTATAGAACAAACAGGCTTGACTGTTGAGCAAAAGAAAAAGATTGGGCAGCTTTCAAAAGGATATCGGCAAAGAGTGGGTCTTGCGCAGGCAATGATTCACGATCCTGAAGTATTGATTCTTGATGAACCGACCACTGGACTTGATCCAAACCAATTGGCTGAAATAAGAGAGCTGATAAGAAATATTGGCAAAGAAAAAACCGTTTTACTTTCAACGCACATAATGCAAGAAGTAGAAGCACTTTGCGATCGGGTAATCATCATCAACAAAGGACAGTTGGTTGCCAATGATTCAACGAGTACCTTACAAAGAAGTGGATCAGAACAAATTTATACTTTTGAATTTTCGAAAACCGTTGATGTTAAAAAACTAGCAATTTTTTTGGGAGAATCGGATGTGGAGGAAATTGGAAAAAATTCTTATTTAGTTCGAAGCAAAGAAAGTGAAGATAAAAGAGCCATGATTTTTAAATTTGCTGTTGAAAACAATTTAATCTTATTAGGTTTGCAGAAAGTTGAAAACAAATTAGAAGATGTTTTCCGCGAATTGACAAAGTTGTCTGATACAGACTTATCTGATACTGAAACAGATTCCAATTGATTTAGGAATTTTTTATTTAATAAAATTTAAATTTTGTTAGTTGGAAGATACTGCTTTGGGGAATTAAAAAATGCCAAAGTATGCATCTAAAATCTAATTATTATTTAAGCTAATTCTGAAAACTGTTTATGTTAAGTATATTTCTTAAAGAAATAAATACTTTTTTTAGTTCCCTCATCGGTTACATGACCATGGCTGTTTTTCTTTTAATTACAGCCTTGTTCAATTGGGTATTTCCCGACACTAGTTTGTTATCCTACGAATACGCCACGCTCGATTATTTTTTCGATACTGCCCCTTGGATATTGATATTCTTGGTTTCTGCAGTCACCATGCGTTCCTTCTCTGAAGAAATTAACAATGGAACAATTGAGTTATTAGCGACCCGTCCCATTTCTGATTTACAGATTGTACTAGGAAAATTCTTTGCGAATTTTGCGCTTGTACTTATTTGCATTTTACCAACATTGATCTATTATTTCAGCGTTTATCAGCTAGGAGCTCAAGTTGGGAATATTGATACTGGTGCAACAAATGGATCTTACATAGGACTGATTTTATTGGGATCTGCATTTGTATCTATTGGCCTTTTTACATCAAGTCTCAGTTCAAACCAAATAGTTGCATTTTTAATGGCGGTTTTCCTCTGTTTCTTTTTCTTTGTTGCCTTTGATTACTTGAGTAAGTTGAATATGTTTTATGCTAAAATAGATGATGTGGTTGAGAATATTGGAATATACAGTCACTACACGTCAATTAGTAGAGGTGTCTTGGATACAAGGGATCTAATATATTTCATAAGTTTTACTGGCTTTTTTATTCTATTGACGAAAGTGTCCTTGGAAAGCAGGAAATGGTGAGAAAGTTGAAATCGAAGATTAAGTACAAGTATAAATTTTTAATTGCAGATTTACATGTATTGTTTGTTCTAGTCATGAACCCAAAACTAAAAAAAATCAAAACCCAAAATATTAAATGAACAGCGAAAAGCAAACCAAGCTCCCGAAACGGAAATCACATAAAAGAACGGCCATCTTCATGGTATTGTTCTCTTTTGCGATATTGGTATTGGTCAATATGCTTTCTTCGGTTGTCCATACTCGATTTGATTTGACCAAAGAGGGGCGATTTAGTTTGACCAAACCTACTCGTCAATTATTAACAAATGTGGAGGATGTCATTACGGTCAAGGTTTATTTGGAGGGAAGTTTTCCTGCTGGTTTCAAGCGCTTGAGAAACTCTACACAGGACATGCTGGATGAGTTTAGATCTTATACTGGCAATATGCTTCAGTATGAATTCATTGATCCATTTGAGGGCATAACGGATGCTGGAGAACGAAAAGCTATATACAATCAATTAATGGAAAAAGGTCTACAACCTCAGCGATTGATTGAGAATACGGAGGAATACTCAGAGAAAGTGATTTTTCCGGGAGCTTTGGTGATTTATGGTAGCAGAGAATTCCCAATTAACTTATTAGAGGAACAAAGAGGAAGAGGAGCTGAAGAGGTTTTGAATAACTCCATTTCTTTGCTTGAATATAAACTGGCGAACGCGATTCAAAAATGTTTTGCCAAAGGGAAGGGTAGCATTGCGCTTTTAGAGGGACATGGTGAATTGGGAGGTCGTGATGTCTCTGATGTCCTATTGTCCTTGTCAAATTATTATTTGATTTCTACTTTGAACTTGGATAATTATGACATCGTCCCAATGCTATTAGATGTTTTGATCATAGCGAAACCGCAAACTGCATTTACTGAATTACAAAAATTCAAGATAGATCAATTTATAATGAATGGCGGTAAAGTGCTTTGGTTGGTCGATAATATGGCAGCAGATTTGGACAGCCTGAAAACGCGGAATCAATACATGGCTCGCCCATTGAATTTGAATATTGAAGATCAGTTGTTCAAATATGGATTGAGAGTCAATGACAACTTAATTCAAGATGTACAATGCAATCCAATTCCCTTGGTAGTGGGGGTCGATAAATCTGGTAATGCACAACAGCAAAAATTGTTTCCTTGGCTTTACAATCCAGTTTTTACGAATGCAAATCCAGATCATCCAATTACGAAAAACATGGATGCAGTAGCAGGGGAGTTTGCTTCTACGATTGATACGATTAGGCAAAAAGGAGTAAGCAAAGAGATCTTATTGAGTAGCTCACAATATACGAAGTTGATGTATGATCCAGTGATGATTGACATGAGTTTGGTGAAACAGAAACCAGATCAGACCTTGTTTAAAAAGTCCTTTCAGCCAGTAGCAGTCGCTTTAGAGGGACGTTTTGAATCGGTATTTAAAAATCGATTGGGTTTTGGAACCAAGGCAGTTCTTGATACCATTGATGGTTTTGAATTGAGAGATGAGAGTATTATTAATAAAATGATTGTGGTCTCTGATGGTGATATTATAAAGAACGATTTTGATTACAAAAATGATCGGCCCATGCCATTGGGATTCAATAAATATGTAAATAAGACTTTTGCCAATAAAGATTTTATTTTAAACGCCATTGAGTGGTTGTTAGATGATTCTGGAATCATTGTAGCGCGTTCAAAAGATGTGAAATTAAGATTGTTGGACAGCGAAAGAATAAAATCGGAGGGAAGTTTCTGGCAAATGATAAATATATTCTTGCCCCTTGCTGCGGTACTATTATTCGGTTTGCTTTATGGATTTGTTAGGCGGAAGAAGTATGCGACTTAGATAGAATTCTC
>CALBCY010000162.1 GCA_937927195.1 uncultured Chitinophagales bacterium | reverse complement strand
CCAGCTGGGGTTTATGTTTTGCAAATTATTCAGGAAGACAAAATGTTGACCAGAAAAATTGTGATTGAATAAAATTTAAGAAAAACAAAGATGGAATTTAATCCCCCTTTGTAGGCTCGCATTGCATGCGAGCCTACAAAGGGGGATTTTTTTTTCAACATTAAACGCTCAATGTCTTCCTTAAAAGCAATCATTTTTACCCTTCTATGCCTGGTCCAGCCCAGTGGTCTGTCAGCCATTAGGAAGGCCAGTTTGGTGCGTTTTTGAACTGAGATAGAAAATTTAATTCTTAAATTTATATGGCTTATCTTTAAATAAAAATGAGCTAATTTTAACAGCTCAAAAACCTATGCAAGAATAAATACATGTCCCCTAAACCAAAATTATTCGGAGTTTTTATTGGTATAAATGAATATGCCGGAAATGTAAGCAATCTCAAAGGCTGTATAAATGACATTAAAGCTTATAAAGAGACGGTTCTGGATTGTTATAGGGATGAAATAGAAATTGATTTTGAATCGAATATTCAAGCGCTTTATGATTCTGAAGCAACTTACCAAAATGTGATTGATGCATTTGATCCCAATAATTTTCAGAATATTCAAAAACAGGATGTTTTCTTATTCATCTATGCTGGACATGGATCAAGAGAAAGGCAGGCGAAAGAGTTTGATTCGATTTATCCAGAAGGATTTTCTGAAACCTTGGTGCTCCATGATAGCAGAGTTGGGGAGCAATCCAAAGATTTGGCTGATAAAGAGATCGCAATACTACTTCATCGCATAGGCAAACTGTGTGACAATATTACAGTTGTATTCGATTGTTGTCATTCGGGCTCAGGGACAAGAAATTTCGATGACTTTAAATACGGAAACGCAAGGCAGGTTGAGCAAGACGAATTTAACTCTATTGGTAGAAATGCTTATCCTTCTGGGCAAAGGAAATATGAATCTTATTTGAATGGATATTTTGCCGATCTCTTTTCTGAACACCCTATGGTTCCAAAAACCAAACACATTTTATTAGCTGCTTGTGATGAAAAGGAAAAGGCACAAGAATTAAACAATCCGAAAAATGGAGCTTTTACCAAATATTTGACAGCGAGTATCAAAGCAAATCCCAAACTTAGCTATGTAAGTATATTTGATAGCTGTAGAAATGAAATGTGGAACAATGGGCATTTCCAAAACCCAAGGATCAACGATTTTAATTATTTCAATGCACATGGAAGCTTTTTATTAAATGAAGCAATTGAAAATATTTCTCATATTGTATCTTTTGACATTTCAGGTAGCTTAAAAATTGATATTGGTGCAATGCAAGGGCTCCAATTTGAGCGTGAAATTTTATTAGCGATTTATAATGAGGATGGCTTTTTGTGCAATGCGAGGATTGCTGCAGTTTTTCCAAATTACTCTTTGGTCGAACCTGATCTGGAAATCGCAGCTGGTCAATTAAAAGCGATTTTTTTGAGCCCATTTAAGTCTCCGATTCTCATAGCAAATCATTCTGATAAAATTGGAGAGGGAAAGTTGAAATCAGCAATAGAAATATATCAACCTGTCAATTTCAAAATAGTAGCTAGAAATTCTGTCTCAAAGTACGGAGTAAAAATTCACAAAGGAATTTACCAAATTATTGATCTTGATAAGAATCTGGTTCTTGCAAATTATAAAGGAGAAGATGAAACTGAAATCTTCAATGAGATTTTTCGCGATCTTGAAAGTATTTCACAATGGGAAAACAAAATTACTATTCAAAGCAAAAACCTCGACTTTGATCAAGAAGAAGTAGAGCTTATTTTCACCAATATTCATTCTGGAAAGCAATTCATTAATCAAGAGTTGGTAGAAATTGAATTGGAGGAAAATGAAAATGGAGATTTTGTATTTGAATATTCAATTGAGATAAAAAATCGAACAAAAAAACAAATCTATTGCAGTTTGTTGTATTTCAGCCCTGCCTTTGGAATTGAAAAGTGGGCTGATAATTTAGCCATTCCATCCTCCAATAAAAAGTTTAAGATTGAATTAAAAAATGGAATGAACTTTCTTGGAGTTCCACCTTCAAAAGTTGAAACTTGCGATGTGTTCAAATTATTCATTTCAACAGATGAATACATCGAATCCCATTGGCTTGAGCAGGCCGAATTGCAATCGGTTTTGCAAACTTCAAAATCAGGAATTTGGAATCCAAGAGGAAGCGCTAGAGAAGTTATGGCTTTTTCAAAGTATAGCAATCAATGGTTTACTAAAAAAGTAGTTGTCAAATCTGTTAAGAAAAAAGCTTCCTTTGGAAAAACAAAAATTTCAATAAACGAGCATGTAGAAATTACTGCATCTAAAGATTTGAAAGGAGACGTTTATCAAAGAGTTATTGAAGGCAATAATCGATCTTTGGATGAATACAAAGTTATCAAGCAGTTTGTTAACTCCATTAATGAGGCAGAATTTATTTCTTTAGATTCAAAGGAAAATGCATCTGGAACGATCAACTGTCTTGAGTTTAAGAACCTGCAAAACCAAGAACTTTTATTGAACGATCCAATGATTTTGAGCCTTTCGAATTTGGACGCTAATGAAGAGGATCTTGCCTTGCCCATTACTTTTGATGGTGAGCATTTTATTCCATTAGATTTGCAATATCCAGAGAATGGTCAATTTAAATTTAAGATAAATCATTTACCAGCTAGTTCTGCCAATCGAAGTTTGAAGCAAGCTGTGAAATTGTTTTTTGTTAAAATAAAAGCTGGAAAACAGCATAAGGGAACTCATCAATTGAAGCTGATCGATTTTGAGAGGAATTTTAAAATTGATGAAATACTTGAAATAAAAAACAAGCTTGAAAATTGTCAAAAACCCTTGTTGCTTATTCATGGAATAATTGGCAATACTAAGAAAATGTTGGAACTGGGTAAGGAAGTTTATTATTCTAAGAAGTACGATGCAGTTTTAACCTTTAACTACGAAAACCTCAGCACTCCAATTGATACAACGGCAGGTGAGTTGCTGGATTATTTAAAACTTGTGGGTATTGGTAAAAATAAGAAAGTAAGCATTCTCGCTCACTCAATGGGTGGTTTAGTTAGTCGCAGTTTGATTGAACAAATGAATGGAAAAGATTTGGTAGAGAAGTTAGTCTTGGTTGGGACACCAAATCTCGGTTCAAAGTTTGCTGGACTTGGAAGTAAGTATCTTGTCCAGTGGTTGCCAGTTATTTTTTATTTTATAAATGTATTAAAAGATTTTTCTGCAGTAAAAAAAGTTTTTGCTCTTGCTCTTGGAAAATACAAAGCAGATCAAACTTTGAATCAAATGACTTGGGAGCATCCCGATAGATGGTTGAAAAACCTCCAAAATTCTAATGATCCCAATGTTCCATATTCTGTTGTTTATGGGAATCTTGAAAAATATTTGGAACAGAACGAAGAGGGGAGAAGGTTGATGAACAAGGTTTATAAACTAGGAGGAAAGTTGTTTTATCCAGCGCCTCAAAAAAGTGATCTAGTGGTTTCTGAACAAAGTATGATTGGTGTTCCAGAAAATAGAAATCCGCAGACAGTCATTACAGAAGTCGCTAGCATCCATACTAGTTATTTTGTCGATGAGGAAAGTTTAAGTGAAATAATGAAATTGTTGTAATGAATCGGAAAAAACTACTCTTTGTTAGTTCAGAAAAAGCTGACCTTAAATTAACTGGCGAAGAACATCAAGTTATCAGAGATGCTTTCCCAGACAATCATAAGGATGTTCATGCCATCCGTGAAGCTTATGTTTCTTTTCGAGAACTTTTTAATTTGTTGGAGAACAATCAATCTAAAATTCAGGACATTGAATTTCTTCAATTTTCAGGACACTCAGGTAAGGATGGAATGTTATTTAGTTCTGATGCTTCATTAAATCAAGATGGTAGAATTTCTGTTGAGCGCTTTAAAGAATTGATTTCAGTTTATCCCAATTTGAAAGTGATCATTTTGAATAGTTGCTCGTCTGATTATATCGGCAAGCAATTGAGGGAATTGACGCATATTGAAACCGTCATTGAAACCACAGGTACTGTTTACGAAAGGGACGCGATTTTATTTTCAAAATTGCTATTTCAAAAACTAAACAACGGCGATACCATCCGACAAGCTTTTGGTAAAGTGAAAATTAGTTTTGAAATTGGAAATATTCAAAAAGAAGAGCGAGGGAATAAACGAGAAGTCTTTGGACGAACGATAAAAAACGAAAAATTTCCTTGGCAAATTTATGTCAAAGAAGGCTCGGAATGGAGTTTGACAAGTGGCTTGGATGAAAAGAAAGAAGAAGAAAAGGAACAAACTGCTTCTGGTGAGAAAACCATTTCACAAATAAAAAATCTAATAGCGCAAGCCAAGATAAAACCTGCTCTGAAGGCAATGTCTGGATTGGCTGAAAACCAAGACGATTCAGATATGCAAAACACCATCTTGCTTTTTCAGGGCCGATATACAAGGCTTGAGAAACAATACAATGGCGGAGTTCTTTCCCAAGCTGATTACCGCATAGAATTGAATAGGATAACTCATGGAATATTATCCATATTAGATGATATGGAAGAGGCTTAATTTCCTAAAATCTATTTCTGTTTTCAGGGAAATTTTTCTTGAAAACTACTTGCAAAATAAATTTCTGGCATTATATAGGTAAAGAACTTATTCAATGCCGCCATCGAAAAATCCCCAAAACCCCCACGATCGTTTTTTCAAAGCAACTTTTTCTATGAAAAGTGTTGCCAAAGCTTTCATTAAACATTTTTTGCCAAAAGAAATACTAGAAGGCATTGATTTACGAACCTTTAAAAGAGAGAAAGATTCTTTTATTGATGAAAAATTGGAGGAACATTTTGCCGATTTGGTGTATTCTTGCAAAAACTCGAAAGAGCAAAGCCTTAAGATTGCCTTTCTATTTGAACACAAGAGTTATCCAGATAAATACATTCATTTTCAATTGTTAAGATATTTCCTAAATCATTGGGAAAGTGAACGAAAACAGAATGTTAAAAAATTAAGTTTGGTCATTCCAATTGTATTTTACCATGGAAGTCCCACCTGGCGAAAAAAACCTCTTTCTGAGCACTTTAAGGGCTATTCTGACTACAATTTGCAGTTTGTTCCCCAATTGGAATATCTGCTGATTGACCTAAACCAATATTCTGATGAAGAAATTTTACGATTGAAAGTGAACTTTCTTGTAAATGGTTTAATTTTATTGAAACACAAACTAGACAAGGACTATGTTTTTGAACAAAAAGAAAGAATATTTTTTAACATTCTCAGTTTTATAGAAACAGTAGATGGACTAGCATATTATAAAAGCATTTTTGTATACTTAATAGAATCTATGACTTTTGAAAAACCAGAGTTGGAGTTTTTAATTAAAAACAGTCCAAATAAACTAAAAAAAATGGCGATGAATACAATTGATTTATTAAAACAAGAAGGTCGAGAAGAAGTAGTTAAAATTGCAATTCTTGAGTTTCCAGAACTTTCTGATGAGAGAATATCCAAACTAGTTGATGGAAACCTGGAATTGGTGAAACGTTTAAGGAAAGAATTGGAGAACGGGAAAAAATCACGAAAGTCCATAAACTAAAAAAATGGCGATGAATACAATTGATTTATTAAAACAAGAAGGTCGAAAAAAAGGTCGCGAAGAGGGTCGAGAAGAAAAGTCTGAAGAAGTAATTAAAATTGCAATTCTTGAGTTTCCAGAACTTTCTGATGAGAGATTATCCAAATTAGTAGATGGAAACCTGAAATTGGTGAAACGAATTCGGAAACAAATTGAAAATGAACAGGCAGTTTAATAATTTTTGAAAATGTTGAATAGCAAGTATATGTTTAAGCTCCCGACTTCCCAATTTTACTTTTGTTTCCTTTGCTTGTCTATATTGGGAGCCTGCGGAAAAAGCGATCTTCAACATGCAGAGAATTCTTTAATCGGTTCTTGGGAAGTTATTAGTATTCAGACTTCTACTGGTGAAAGACTTGAAAATGGCATAAGCTTTGAAAGCAATGAAACAGAAGAAGGTGAATTGGGCACTTTTACCTTCACAGACGATCTTGTGAGTTATAGCTTTGATCGTCTGGAACAAAACTATGCAAACGAGTTGAACTGGGTATTGATTAGGGAAAAAGTCAATCAAGGCTTCAGTAATGTGGAACAATTTACCCTCGAAATGGATTCCCTGTCGTATATCTGCAAATTCGGCGACGAAACATCAGATGCAGAGAAAAATGCCAATTTTGTTCGTTTAATTTATGAAACGAAAAGTATTGGACCATATGTGGCTTATACCCTAAATATGGAAAAAAAATAGGAAGTTTAGATTTTTAGACTTTTAGACTTTTAGAAATTTGGCCTTCTACGTACTTGGGATATTATTTGCAGCTTACAGCTTACAGCCAACGGCCAATAGCAAAAGGCCAAAAGCTTAAAACACATACAATGAAAAAAATCTATTTAACTCTAATGTGTACCTTCTTTTTTGCTGTCACCTTATCTGCACAAAAGAAGGAAATCAAGTTCAAATCAAACTTTGATCTTGGTATGGTAGATAATTGGAATGGAAAACCAGTCATTTTTACTTTTACCAATACAACCAATAGAGACATTCGTGTATTCGTTTCCCATTGGGGCAACAAAGCGGTTGATATTGAATATCCAATCAAGCCAGTTCCACCAGGAGCGGATGGAGAAATATTGGTCTATTGTTACCCTTTTGAGCCTGGCAGTTTCTCTCATGAAATTCCAATCTATCTCGACGAAGACGCTTACCTGCTTAAAATAAAAGGAAAGATAAAATCATTCGATCCAAGTTACAGCCCTGGCTGCCCAGGTTCTATCCCACAAACTCCTAAGGTATCGAAGAAAGAAAAAGAGTGCAAGGACTGTCCGTTGTCTGACTTCGTGGAGATTCCCTATAACTTTAAGGAACAAGCCATCGTTGTCATAGATGCTCAAAACAAAAAATTCATCAAAGAACCTTCTATTCAAGTACTCGACGAAATTGGCAATACCGATAATTTCATCGCCAAGGAAAATGGAATGCTTAAGCTTCGCCTCAAACATGGGAAATATTCGATCAAAGTTCGAAAAGAGGGGTATCAATACAAAGAAGTATTGGCGCAATTCAATGACACTACGGATGAACTCATCGTCTTGCTAGATCGAACTGGACAACAAAATGAAGAAGAAGTTTGGGCATATAAAGAAGACAAACCGAGAAAAGAAAAAGAGGACAAACCAGCCAAAAGAAAATCTTCAACAGAATTCTTTTTTGAATCTGAAGTCGACAAGGCAAGACAGGAGCGTTATGCAAGAGAGAAAAAAGAGTTGCTTGATCAAAGACGAGAAAACCGACTGGATCGAAAGGCCGAAAAAGAAAGGGAAAGAGCAGAAGAAAGAAGAAACGAACAGTTTTATGTGGAGGAATCAGATTATCTTTCACCGGAATTGTACAAAGCCAATAACATTGTGTTTTTACTAGATGTTTCCAAATCCATGGAACAAAACAACAAATTGCCTGTACTCAAGAATTCCATGAAGCGACTCACAGCAGTCTTGAGAGACATCGATAAGGTAACAGTTATAGCTTATTCGAACAGGGCTGAGGTCATTCTGCCAGGAATACGAAGCGACAATAAAGAACAAATTTTTGATGCGCTTGATCAATTAGAAGCGGGTGGGGGAACCAGAGGAATTGTTGGCATTGAAACAGCTTATCAATACATCGAAAATAATTACATAAAGGATGGAAACAATCAAATCATTCTTGCTACAGACGGTGAATTCAAGGAAACAGGATCTGATATGAAAAAGATAAACAGCATGATTAGAAAAAACATGCGAAAAGGAATTTTATTATCAGTAATAGGCTTCGGCCAAAATCCTGATGCTTCCAAAGTAATGAAAAGGTTGGCCTATTCAGGCAAAGGAAACTACGTCAATATCCTTCCACATACCAATGTTGAAACCATCCTTGTCAATGAAATAAAAACCAATTCTGCAAGATTTTAAGATCGGTATTCGCCTTCAGTTTTCACTTTATTCGAAGCTGAAAACTGCCCTAACTTTTCTTTTGCCTGATTTTGGGTTTATCCCCAGATCTATCCGTAAATCTGGCTAACCTTGCGTTAAGTACGTGAACAATAGTAATCGATTGTCCCAAAATTATACTTTTCCGACTGCGATGGCCGTCCAGTACCTGCTTTATAAAAGTATCTCTGGTTAGCTATGCTTGAATTTTTTCATTGGCAATAAAATTTGAGCACTAGAGATTTTCTCAAATCAAAAAATAGCTTTATAAATTAAGCATTTTTGCTCTGTTTCATAAAAGTTCACCAGGTCCTTTGGTGAAAACATCAATGGAAAGCCATGATTTGTCGAGTACTCAAAATCAAAATAATGTTTATTTTGTCTTAGTCGATTACTCATATCCAAGTACTTAACTGTGTTTAATTCACAAACCCACCAGCTTGCCAATACTCAATAAATTCGTGATTTTGCTTCTTTAGCAAAGGAAAAATCCTTATTTTTCGGTCTAATAAATTAGTCAATATTTAAATAAATGGTTATGAAAAAAATTTTACTAGGAATTTTTCTTTTTATCGCAGCTTTTGCTCTAAGCACGCAGGCTCAACCGCTCATCGACGATGATATGGAGTCTTATGAGTTGGATTGGCTGAATGCTCAATCAGACCACTGGACTACTTGGGATGGCAGTAATGCCAGCACAATTGATAGCCAAGTTTCCGACGAACAAGCTTCAAGTGGTGATCAGTCTCTGAAAATTGACAACAGTGGAATCATGGATATGCTTTTGCTTTGTGGTAACCAAAACTCTGGAAACTATGATTTAGGTTGGAATATGTATATTCCTGCAAATTCAACTGCTTATTTCAATATTCAAACTTCTGAAACTCCAGGTCAAGCTTGGTTATTGGATATGAATTTTGGTACAGGAGCCAATCCTGCAACTGAAACTGAAGTTCAAAATCCAGGTGTTGGTCTAATACAACAATTGGGATTGGAATTTAATTATCCTGAGGATCAATGGTTTCCAGTTGCATTGAAGTTTAGAGCCGATGATCAAATCATTGATGTAACTGTTGATGGAGTATTCTTGGCTGAAGTTCCAGTGGTTGTTATAGTCAATCAGGTTCCTACGGGAGATCCTGGTGCTTTGGGAGGAGTCAATTTTTACTCAATCAACACTGCATGTACTTACTTCATCGACGATGTACTTTTAGAACAAAGCCCTGTTAGAGCTACTGTCCACTGTGACATGAATTTCCAGGAAATTAGTGAAGACGGTGTTTTCGTTGCAGGAAGCTTCAACGATTGGGATCCTTCTGCTACTCCAATGTCAGATGACGACGGAGATGGTATATATACTGCTGTGATTACTGGAATGGTTGGAGACCTTGTTGACTACAAATTTGTCAATGGAGCTATATTCGAAATTGTTCCTGATGCTTGTGGTGCAGAAGATGATGATGGAAACATCAACCGTCAAATTTCATTGGATGCAGATGTTGAATTAGAGGCTGTTTGTTTTTCAGAATGTGAAAATTGTGATTTGGCGAACAATATAGATGTTACTTTTTCTGTAGACATGAACTTTGAAGAAGTTGATCTTGAAACAGGTGTTCACTTAACTGGAAGTTTTGCGGATTGGGATCCTTCAGCAATTGCCATGACAGATGCTGATGGTGACGGTGTTTTTGATGTTACAGTTAGAATTCTTGAAAATGCAATGCATGAATACAAATTTGTTAACGGAAACTCATGGGATGCTCCTTCAATGGCTGAATTTGTTCCTGAAGATTGCGGAGTAGCAGATGGAGGTGGAAACATCAATCGCAGCCTTACTACAGCAGAAGAAGCGATAACTTTGGAAACTATTTGTTTTGCGGGATGTACAGATTGTACAACTGAAAATTCTAGAATTGTAACTTTCTCAGTTGGAATGGCCAATGAAACAGTTTCTGCTGATGGTGTGAAATTATTGATCGATGGATTTACTGCTTTTGATCCAGCAGATCCTTCTGCAATCAGCATGGAATTAGTTGCTGGTAGCAATGATATTTATTCAGCGACGGTATCTCTTTTCAGAAACAATAGTTACCAATACACTTTTGTAAATGGTGCATCATTAACTGATCTTGAGAATGTTTTCGGATTGGATTGTGTAGACGGAAATGGTTTGCGTAATGTCGATTTAGGGGCAGAAGATACTTCTACTGAAGTTGTTTGTTTCGGAACATGCGATGACAATTGTACATGGAATACTGGTCTAGGTGATATTGAGCAGAACAGCATCAATATTTTCCCTAATCCTGCTTCTGACCTGGTTATGATCAACCACGAGTTTACAAACGCTCAATCGTTGAGTCTAGAGGTTTACAACAGCCTTGGTCAATTGATCGATAGAGTTGTATCAATTGATGCAGCCAACAATCAAATTCAATACAATGTTGAGCAGCTTTCATCTGATCTTTATTTTATTAAAGTTACAGACGGAAACAAAGTTGCTGCTCAGAGATTAATCGTTACTGATTAAGATTGATTGAGTGAAATACTTGATAAAATAGTATAAATGTGAAGCCCGTTCTGATTTTTCAGGACGGGCTTTTTTTCTTCAAGACTTCGTGGCTTTTTGTCTTCGTGTTCATCAACCTGTTCATCAACAAACCACCAAAATCTATTAAGAATCATTTCTCCAAACCGTTTCTTTGATCACAAAAGAAGGTTGGAAACTGGAAAAAGAGTAGATTTTATTGACGAATTCTCCTATGATTCCAAGGGAAAAAAGGATCAATGAAAGCAATAATATGATGATGGAATTGCTCAATAATGAAGAACTAAATGGAATCCATCCGAACAGAGATGCTAACAGTGTACAAGTGATGAATAGTGCAGTTATAACAGAAACGGTCAAACCGGTTTTGGTAACAAGCTTGATCCCTACCGAAGAATGAAAGATGATAATGGTCAAAGCCATTTTAGTCAAAGACCAAAAGGAATAATTGGATTGACCCTGGCTTCGCGGTCGATGCTCTACATCCAGATAGCCAATCTGATTGGTGAATTGTAGGAAGACTTCATCGAGGAAAATATAGGAATAAAACTGGCTTTGCAATTGCTCAATTATATTAGCACGGATTATTCTGAAAGAGGTCGCTTTGCCAAATCCTTTCCCGACCACATCAGCAATTTTGCGCAATAGAATTCCTGAAATTCTTCTCCACCATTCCTGCCTGTTCTGGGCGTAACTGCCATACAATAAGTCTAAGTTTTGATCCTTAATGTGTTCATACAATTTGGGTATTTC
>CALBCY010000161.1 GCA_937927195.1 uncultured Chitinophagales bacterium | reverse complement strand
GAAATCAGTGAAAGAGAGGCTTGTCGACTTCGACGAGCCTCTCTTCTTTTAGGATGCAAATAAAAAAAGGCCCACTCAGGAAAGCCATGCTTTCCTGAGTGGGCCTTTTTTATTTGCATCCTAAAAGAAGAGAGGCTAGTCGAAGTCGACAAGCCTCTTTTTCACTGATTTCCTCTTCGTTTCGGCCCCGTTTCGGCCTCGTTTCGGCCACTTCATGAAACAAAAAACCGCTACAGAATGGTTTCCCTTTCTATAGCGGTTTCTAAAATTATAATATAAAACTTCGAACGGTCTAAAAAATATACCGCTTAAAATTTCATACCAAAATTATTTTTTATTGATCTTGTCGAAGAATTGCTCCATTTGTTTACCAGCAGCTTCTCTTCCACCCAAACCGAATGACAAAGCAAAAGCAACTGCAACAGCACCTAAAGTAAGACCAAATGCCATATTAACAACACCTGTTGCAATACCCATTGTGCTCAATCCAAAGGCTAAAAAGATTCCCATCGTTGCAAATCTTACAACTGGAACCAACCATTTGCTGTCTGAACTTCCTACAGCTTTAACAGCCATGTTGCTTACAAAGTATCCAGCCAAAACGACAATCATACCAAAGAATATTTTTCCTGACATTCCTAACAAATTGTCTAAAATACCGCTGATTTGTGTAAGACCTAATTTGTCAACAGCTCCGATAACTGCTAAGAACATGATAAAGAATAAACCAATCTTACCAAGTGTTTTTGAGAATGAACCACCTGAACTCATTTTAGCTAAGCCCATTTTGTTAGCATAATCATCAACACCCATGCTTTGAAGTAAGCCTGTACCAATTCCGATCAAGTATTTTCCAACAATGTAGAAAACTCCCAATAATATAAAAGCAGCAATGATATTTGGAATAGCACTCATGAATGATTGTAACATTTCTTTTGCAGGACCAGAGATAGCAGTCATCTTAAGTGTATCAAGAGCTACAATCAATATTGGAATGAATATAAAAATGAAAACCAATTGCTTGATTATTTTTGAAACATTCATTGATCCTAAATCAATTCCGTTTTTCGTAGTAAATGCTTCAGCTCTTGTTGATAAAAATCCTGTAGCTTCAGAAACCACTTTAGCAATAATGTAACCAGCATAACCGATGATACCGGCTGCAATTCCGTTTGGTAAAAATTCTAAGAATTTTTGCATCATTCCTTCCAATGGAGCAAGTACACTGGATACACCCAACAAGTTGAGAGAAATCAAAAGAGCATAAATCAAAACGATGTAGTAGACCAATTTAGCTACGAAATCATCAATTCTGATGCCTGAATCTAATTTGTTTCCAATTCTTTCATCAATGGTTGTTCTACCCATTAATGTTTTAGTTATTTTTTTTAAAATGTTGGCAACAATATATCCAATAATGATTGCAAGTATTGCCCCGATTAATCCTGGGACAGCGCTTCCAAACTGAGTGGAAAGTGTATTTGCCAAATTGTTAAGGTATTCCATTAAATTATGTTTAAGTTAAATTGATAATAAGTTAATTATTAAAATTTTATTAAAATGTCTGTGTAATTTGTTCGTGTTATTTACTTTGGTCGCCTTTCTGAGCAATTGGTCACATGATTTATAGTTTGAATATCCAAAATCAGGCCTCTTTTCTAATAATTTTATTAACATCTTGGTTTTCTAGCCGAAATCGTCCCTTTTTTTTAATTTTTTTGTGAAAGGGATAGTAACGGAAATTGGACAAGAAAAGGACAATGTGATGCCAGATGTGAGGAGGCGACTAAAAGAAGCCACCGCAACGAGATAGCAGAACTTGTCCGTTTCTTGTCCAATTGAAGAGGATAGCCCGGTCTGCCTTTTTCAAAATAATTCTTTTCGCAATAAATCATTAAAAAGGCAGATTCACCCCAAACAACCATTAATTCTCCATCTTAATTCTTATTCTTTTCCAAGTTGAATTTGTAGGCCTGCATTCTTTTTTGTCGAAAGAAACTATTTCGCTTGTATTTTGTTAAACATATTAATCCTTTAAGGCTACCTTTGTATGCTGCGGTATGAAAGAATTAAAAGCGCTCAATAAATATTTCTGGTCTTACAAATGGCATTTGTTTTTTGGTGTCATTTTCGTGGCCCTAAACAATATCGCAGGTGTTTATCCTCCTAGAATTATTCGCTATGCTTTCGACTTGGTGAAAGAAAATATAGTCTATTACAGGCTTTTTGGTGGTTTTGAACTTCAAAGTCAGTTTTACGATTTTTTCAGTTATGGTTTGGTTGTTTTTGGGGTGGTCGTTCTGCTGCTTGCGCTCTTTAAAGGCGTGTTCATGTTTTTAATGAGGCAAACCATCATCGTTATGTCCAGAAACATTGAATATGAGCTAAAAAATGACATTTATGCACAATACCAACGTTTGAGCATGGCTTTTTATAAGCGAAATCAAACTGGTGATTTGATGTCCAGAGTCAGTGAAGATGTTTCTAGAGTTAGAATGTATGTCGGCCCTGGAGTTATGTATTCTATTAACTTAGTGGTGCTTTCTACAATGGTCATTACAGCAATGGTTTCTGTCAATGCTCGATTGACTTTCTTTGTTTTGTTGCCCTTGCCTATTTTATCCCTTTCCATCTATTTCATCAACTCCATTATTAATAGGCAAAGTGAAGAAATTCAAAAGCAATTGTCGAAATTGACTTCTGTGGCGCAAGAGACCTATTCTGGAATTCGAGTAATAAAATCTTATGTTCAAGAAACATCGATTAATAACACTTTTGCCAAGGAAAGTGAAGATTACAAGCAAAAGTCATTGAAGCTTGCTTTTATACAGGCCTTATGGCATCCTATGATGGTTTCTTTGATTGGTCTGAGTACTATACTGACTATTTATTTGGGTGGCATAGAAGTAATGGCTGGTCGATTGAGCGCAGGTAATATTGCCGAGTTTGTTATTTATGTGAATATGTTGACTTGGCCGGTTACTTCTATCGGCTGGGTGGCTTCTTTGATTCAGCGAGCTTCTGCCTCACAAAGAAGAATCAACGAGTTTCTAAATGAAAAAGCTGACATCGTAAATAACGATGATAGGAATTTACAACTAAAAGGTAAAGTTGAGTTCAAAAATGTGAGTTTTACCTACCCAGATACGGGAATAAAGGCGATAAAAAACGTCTCTTTCACCATTGAAGCACAAGAAAAAATAGCGATTGTAGGAAGAACAGGTTCGGGTAAATCTACCATTGCCTCTTTGTTATTGAGACTCTATGATGTAAGTGAAGGAGCTTTGCTCTATGATGATGAAGAGGTTTCGCAATTAAATCTCTTGGCATTGAGAGATCAAATAGGCTATGTTCCTCAAGATGTTTTCATGTTTTCAGATACGGTGGCAAACAATATTGCATTTGGAGAAAAAAATCAAGATGAAAATTTAGTACACTTGGCGGCCAAAAATGCAGATGTTAGTGCTGATATAGAAGAATTGCCTTTGAAATTCAACACCATGTTGGGCGAAAGAGGAGTGAATTTATCAGGTGGTCAAAAGCAAAGATTATCCCTGGCAAGGGCTTTGGTAAAAAAGCCAGAAATTTTGATTTTGGATGATTGTTTGTCTGCAGTTGATTCAAAGACAGAAAAAAACATATTGCAAAATTTAAAAACGTATATAGAAGATAAGACCACAATTATCATCACTCATCGGATATCATCATTGATTAATTTCGATAAAATAATAGTTTTGGATGAGGGTGAAATTGCAGAACTAGGTGACCATGAAACACTTATGAGAAAAAAAGGAATTTATTACGATTTGTATTCCAAGCAAGAAAGAGAGGAGAAAAAAATATTACAGTGATGCTTGTTTTTCCAATTAAAGGTATATTTTTGTAATAACCCAAACTATTTAATAACTAAAACCTCAGTTGTGGATAACGACAAGCAGTTTAACAACGAAGAGATTTACTCCAAGCGAGTAAGAGCAGGGAGAAGAAGGACTTACTTTTTTGATGTGCGCACCACTCGAACCAATGATTATTACATTACCATTACCGAAAGCAAAAAACGCTTTGATGGTGATGGCTATGAACGTCATAAGATTCATCTCTACAAGGAAGATTTCAATAAGTTTTTGCAGGCTTTCCAGGATACAGTTGGACATGTGAAAGACGAATTGATGCCCGATTATGACTATGATGAATTTTCTAGGGATTATGATGAAGATTATGAGCATAAACCTGCTGTAACTACTTCTGAATCTGAAGAAGAGGCAGTTGATGTAGTAGAACCATTTGAGGAGCCTGCAGAAGATGATCCTGTTGCCAGCCAAATCGAAGAAGAGCATGGAGACGACGATGACGATGACGACGATGATGATGACGACATTGAATCTTGGGATTAAATTTAATCCAAAAACTTAGTCAAAAACTTAGTCAAAAACAAAATAAAATCATAAAAGGGAGGCAATTTACGTTGCAGCCCTTTTTTTTGTGCCTGTTTTTCTATCTTTGCACTCCAAAACAAAAAAAATAGAAGCTCATGGCCTTGAAATGTGGAATAGTCGGATTACCAAATGTTGGAAAATCTACACTTTTTAATGCAATCTCAACAGGTAAAGCACTTGCTGCTAATTATCCTTTTGCAACCAAAGAACCAAATATAGGAATGATTACCGTTCCAGATGCAAGACTGGACAAGCTGGCAGAGTTGGTCGATCCGCAAAGCCTTCAACCTACCACGGTAGAAATAGTTGACATCGCTGGATTGATCAAAGGAGCCAGTAATGGTGAAGGATTGGGTAATCAGTTCTTGAGTAATATCCGTGAAACCGATGCCATCATTCACATGATTCGTTGCTTTGACGATGACAATGTGGTTCACGTTGATGGTTCAGTCGATCCGATCAGAGACAAGGAAGTGATCGATATGGAGCTTCAATTGAAAGATTTTGATACCATCGAGAAAGCTTATCAAAAAGCAGTCAAAAATGCCAAGAGTCAGGAAAAGTCAGCATTGAAGGCTGTTGAGATTCTTACGATTTTAAAGAAAACGTTGGATGAAGGTATTTCATTGAGAGAGGCGCCGATCGAAAAGGAAGACATGCCTTTTGTAAAAGACATGAATTTATTGACCACCAAGCCAGTTCTTTATGTTTGCAATGTTGATGAAATGTCAGCAAAAAATGGAAATGCGAAGGTTGATGCCTTGAAAGAAAGAGTGAAAGATGAACCAGCTGAAGTTATGATTATTTCGGCTGCCATTGAAGAAGAAATTTCGGGATTAGAAAGTGCCGAAGAACGCTTGGAGTTTTTGGCTGAAATGGGATTAACACAATCAGGAACAGAAATGTTGATTCAAAAAGCATACAGTCTACTTGACTTGATTACCTACTTCACAGCTGGAGTCAAGGAAGTTAGAGCATGGACAGTAAAGAGGGGTTCAAAAGCTCCTCAAGCTGCTGGTGTGATCCATACTGATTTCGAAAAAGGTTTTATTCGTGCAGAAGTTATCAAATATGATGACTATGTAACTCTTGGCTCAGAACAAGCGGTTAAAGAAGCCGGTAAAATGAATGTCGAAGGAAAAGAATACGTCGTTACAGATGGCGACATCATGCACTTCCGATTCAATGTATAAATGCTCATAATTTTGAAACACAAAGAAACACAAAGAAACACAAAGAAACATAACTATGTGCCCTATGTTTCTATGTGTTTCAAAATTACAAACCACTCAACCACAAACCACTCAACCACTCAACCACAAACCACCCAACCACAATCCACACCTTATCCCAATTCCTTAAAGTACTTCACAAAAGGCTGACGATAAAGCCGCTTCCCACTTATCGCATTTATGGCATTAGCGACTGCTCCACCAACTGGCGGAAGCGTTGGTTCACCTAGCCCTGTTGGGTCATTGTGGCTTTCGATAAAATGAACCTCAACTTCTGGTGCTTCAGACATTCTTATCAATCGGTATTGGTTGAAATTACTTGACTGAGCTTGGCCTTCGGTAAATGAGAAATCTCCATAAAGCGCATGTCCAATTCCATCAATGATTCCACCTTCTATTTGGTTCATTGCTCCGACAGGATTGACAACAATGCCGCAATCGACTGCGCAGGTAATTTTCTTGACAACTGGTCTGTCGTCTTGCATTTCAACCTCGGCTACCTCTGCCACATAAGTATTGTGCGAATAATAGGCGCTGAATCCCAGGTTTTTATTGCCCTTGTTCCAACCGGCCTTTTCAGCAGCGAGATTTATAACGGCGACAAACTTGTCTATTTCATAATTGTGTTCTTCACCAACAGGATTGGCTTTTGCTTTTTCAAAAAGGTCCAATCTGAATTGTACCGCATCTTGATCTAAGATTCCTGCTAACTCATCGAGAAAGGCTTGTTCAGCATAAGCCAAAAAGTTGGCATAAGGTGCACGCCAAGCCCCAGTACTGATGTTGCTTTCTAGTTTGTGGCAATCTACTCTATAATTTTCAATGGCACCACAAGGGAAGTTATTGGGCATTGTTCCAAACATTTCACCATTAAAGCAAGCCTCCGTTAAATGATAGGCGGTGATTTTATTGTCTTTGATGCCAACCTTGAACTTATAGGCCGAAGCGGGACGGTAGGTTCCTGCCAGCATATCGTCCTCACGTGAAAAGATCATCTTGATTGGTTTTTTACTGATCGATGAAATCTCTGCGGCTTCCAAAGCAAAATCTCCATAGAGTCTCCTTCCAAATCCGCCGCCCATTCTGGTCATTTCAATAGTAATGTCTTCTTTGTCTCTTTTTAACAGCTCAGCGATCCTGCTTTCAGTCCAGGCAGGTGTTTGAATTGGACCAATCATTTCAACCTTTTCATCGGTGACATGGGCAAAGAAATTCATTGGTTCCATGCAGTTGTGCGGAAGGAACGGGGCTTCGTAAATTTTCTCAATCACCTTATCTGCATTGGCAAAAGCTTTGTCTACATCACCATCCACTCTTCGTGGCTCTTTGGATTTTTTGTCAAGGTGTTCCAATAGTGTTTTAGTGTGAAATGCAGAATCTTCTGCTTTCTTGTCTTGCTTCCATTTGGCGGTCAAGGCTTTCTTGCCTTTCATTGCCGCCCAAGTGTCCTCAGCAAGCACCGCAATTTTATCCCCAAATTTTATTACATCAACAACGCCTGATACTTTTCTTGCTTCGCTGTCATCAAAAGATTCAAGAACTTGTCCGAATGCCGTAGGTCTAAGGGCAGTGGCAATCAACATTCCTTCACGTTTAAAATCTATACCAAAGAGGGGCTTTCCTGAAAGGATGCCTTCCATGTCAACATTTTTCTGACTCTTTCCAATGATTTTAAAATCCTTTGGATCTTTAAGTTTTATAGTTTTCGGATCGGGCGTTTCTCTTTTACTCGCATCGCTGGCCACTTCTCCATAACTGATTTTTCTTCCGTCTTTGTGTGAAATGATGCCCTCTGAAACAGTACAATCAGCTAGGTCAGCTTCCCATTTTTCTGCAGCTGTTTCCATCAACAGTTGCTTAGCTGTCGCTCCAGCTTTTCTCAATGTTTCCCAAGTACTTCTAATGGATTGACTTCCTCCAGCAACTTGTCTTGGATACCATTCTTCGTTTAAAGGCGCTTGCTCGACGACAACATCTTTCCATGCAACATCCAGTTCTTCTGCCACAATCATTGGCATGGAAGTTTTAATGTTTTGACCGATTTCCGGGTTTTGGGACATAATCGTAACCAGTCCAGTTTCTCCAATTTTTATAAAAGCGTCAAACTCTGACCAGACTTTTGGAATGGCTTTCATCACTTCTTTCACCACCGTCTCTTTGGCCTCAGACTGACAGCCCATCCAATTGAAACCTATGAGCATTCCACCACCAGCGGCGCTGCTTACTTTTAAAAACTTTCTTCTTGATTTATTAGTATTGTTTTCTAGCGTCATGTTACAGTTTTTTAGAAGCAGATTGAATGGCTTTTTTAATTCTCAAATAAGTCCCACAACGACAAATGTTTCCTTGCATGTGATTGTCTATCTGTTCTTCAGATGGACTTTTGTTTTCTTTCAATAAAGCCGCGGCAGACATTATTTGACCAGCTTGACAATAACCACATTGCGGCACATCAAATTCTCTCCAAGCTTCCTGTAATGGATGCGTTAAATCTTCTGATAAACCTTCAATGGTGGTGATCTTTTGTTCTTTGAGAATAGAGATAGGAAGAGAACAAGAACGAACTGCCTTGCCATCCAATAAAACCGTGCAAGCGCCACATTGGGCAATGCCACAACCATACTTAGTTCCAGGTAAATCCAGCTTGTCCCGAAGAACCCATAACAGAGGAGTATCAGGATCTGCTTTTAAACTTTTTTCCTTTCCGTTAACATTAATTTTATACTCAGCCATGTTATAATTTATGTTTATTGAAAGATAGGAAAAAATATTATATTATATTCTGAAAAATGGTTAATGTTGAGGGAGAGGTGGTGGTACAGCCTGCGGCCTTTTGGTACCCGTTCACCATCCTGTTTGTGACAAGCTCAGCTTGTCTCACGCAATTAAATTAGGCCTCTGGCTACACAAGGTGGGCGCAATCCCGTTTTGTGCTAGTGACAGCGTTAAATGGTGGACTTTCGTCGCACTAAACATCCAAACATCTAAATGTCTAGACATCAAAAATTTCCTTTGTATTCGATTGCATTTCTAATGTGCGCCAAATGATGATTTCCATGATGCGCATAAACTCCAATGTTCTCTTCCAACGAAAACTTCTTTCCATGCTCGGGATGAACAAACTGTTTTTTCAATTCTTCTTTGGACAAACTCTTAAGCAGGACCGTCCAACGATTGTGGAGGCCGTGTAGGAGCATCAGCGAATCTTCAATTTTATCATAATTGGAATCTGCCAAAGTAGCCCAGCGATCTTCGAAATAGGGTTTTATGATTGGTTCGTTTTCAGTCAAACTCAACTTGAATCGCATGAAACTATTCAAGTGGCTGTCCCCGCAATGATGGACAACTTGCTTGATGCTCCAACCATCGGGACGATATTGCCAATTCTTTTGTTCATCTGTTAGTGTGCTGGTCAATTTTTTTAGTGAAATTGGAAAGGCCTGAATTTCAGAAATCCATTGTGAAAGGTGATCCTCATTAATTTCATTAGGTTTCACAAATTTGCCAATTGGATATTTGAGTTGTTCTAAGTCTTGATCGGTCATAGAGTTAATAAATTCTTGATTGAGTAATTATTTATTATTGATTCAGGTTGATTGTAAATTCGTCAACAAGGTCTGAGAATAAGTTTGAATGAAAAAAAGCCAAAGGCCAACAGCCGAAGGCTTTTATAAAATCTATTTCGCGATTGTTATAAAAGCTGTTGGAATCAACCAGATATTGAAACCGAAAGAAACAGAGATGATTTTCCAGCCATTTTGAGTTTCCTTGTTAAGAATTTCTTCAATCTTTTTGGTCAACCTTTTAGTAGACCACATGTCCGAAGCACTGATTACTTTGTAAGTCATATTGATAGGTTTTTAATGTCGTCTTTGTAAGAATATCAACAGATTTGAATGATGTAAAGTTCCATGATTTTGTGTTGGTTTAATGGCCACTCCAATTGTCATTTCCACTGATTGGAGAAATGTTGTTTGTCAAGACTATGTGCTCAGTATTACATTATTGGTTTTTTTAACCAACTGGGTTTATTATAGAAAAAAAGCTAATAGCCAATGGCCAAAAGCTAAAGGCTCCCTCTTCCAATGTAACCTTTTTACATTTCATGCGACTATCCATTTGAAAACAATTATTTTAGATCATGAGCAATTCCAAACAACAAGAATTTTTGAAGGCCTACAAAGCTTGCCATGAACCTTTTATGAAGTATTGCTCTGCCTTGGCTTATGGAAAATTTGATGTACAGGATTTGGTTCAAGATGTTTTATTGACCACGTTCCAGAACTTCGAGAAAATTAGAAACAAAGATCAATTACTGCATTATCTGATTCGGGCGGCTCGGAATAAAAATATAAGCTATTGGAGGAAGGAGAAATACAAGGCGGACTTGGAAGCAAAGCATACAGACCGTTTGAAATCGCAAGAAGTGTCCCCTGAAGATTTACTAGACATTCAGTTGCTTTATAAAATGTTGGATCAATTGTCTGAAAAACAAAAAGAAGCTTTGGTCTTGTTTGAAATTTCAGGTTTTAGCATGAAAGAAATTGCTGAAATTCAAAACAGTTCTGTCGGAGCTATAAAAACAAAAATTAGCAGAGGAAGAACAAAATTAAAAGAACTGATGAAAAATGACGATGAGCAAATTTCTGGGGCCTTTGGATCACTTAAATTAATATTGATATGAAACCTGAAAAAGATAAAACTGAAAAAATGTTTGAAGCATTGAAAAATTCTCCAACTGAGTTGAAATTGGAGCAGGTGGAAAAAATGATCATGGATATTCCAAATTTATTGGAAGCCGGCAATTCGCCATCGGACACAAAAAGTCCAGGTAAAAAAAATTGGCCCGATATTATTAACCTTAAAACTATACTAATGTTAAGTGTACCAAGCATTATTGCGCTCTTTATTGGATTGAATTTTTTCAATGCTAATCAGGAATCTATTTCTGAATTGACTCCTAACAACAGCATTGAAAATTCATGGAATCTTAACAAAGAAGAGCAAGAATCAAAGCAGATCAAAAACCTTGTTTCTGAGAATTTATATGATGGTGGAGGAAACGAAAATGATGAAGGGAAAGGACTTGAAAATGAAACAAATGGCAGAGGAACATTTCATGATAATGAAAAAATAAATGAAACAGCAAATGAAACAGCAAATGAAAAATCTGAATCGGAACAGTTTTCTATTTCTGAA
>CALBCY010000160.1 GCA_937927195.1 uncultured Chitinophagales bacterium | reverse complement strand
TTTTCGCTAACACGAAGCATATTGAAATAATAGCCCTTTTCTTCCTTGCCGCCTTTTACTTGATTGTGAAATGAATATCGGACCGCATGAATGTAGCCCGCCAATTGATAGTCCAAGCCTTCCTTGTTGAATGCTTTTTCTTTTGACACTCTGAGCGCCACAACAACGATGGCTGTGTCATTAATAGAAACTACGGAGTAAGGAATGTTGTGGAAAAAACTTTGAAAATCTAGTTTGCCTTCGCCCTTTGCATTGATGTGTTTTTCTGGATAAGATAGGACATCCTTGCACTCTTTGTAAAAATAGAAAACATCATCTCTCAAACCAAAAGACCGCAAAATGGTGTCAACATTGTTTAGGAATTCTATTGGAAAGCCCAACAACAACAGTTCTTCCTCGAAAGTATCTTCCGATTCCAGCTCCATTTCCTTTTTCTTGAATTTTATTTGGTATTGAACATTCTCCAAATCATCCAGATCGGATTTTTGAATTTCTTTTTCGTAGATATAGTGAAAGGTTCTTTTTTGAACGGTCGTTTGCTTCAAAACTTTTGGCTTTGGTAATAGAAAACAGCATCAATTGGGCTGCTAAAAGTAAGGAAAGAATTTGGCTTTTTGTTAATTAATCCCTCTATTAAGCTTCGCATACTATCCTTTGGTATAAAATATTAGAAAAACATTCATTTTACCGGATTGTATTTTATATTTGTCCTTCGTTCTTTGGAAAACTTTATACTAAATTCAATTTTTAGTATCACTTATCATGAAAGGTGGAGGGTCTGGCCCTGCGAAACCTTAGCAACCCCTGATTATTTCGGGAAGGTGCTAATTCCTACTCCGTACACACGGAGAAAGATAAGCAACGATGTTTGTTTCTGTATTATCAGTTTCTCTTATTTGTTTAGACGGAAATACAAATTCAAAACTCAAAGCTTCCTTTTCCAATTTCATCCAATTTCATATAAGTAGTTTTTTAGATTTTGTCAATAGATATTGATGTTAGGTTTTTAATCTATCGTTTAAAATTTGTTGGGTTTTTATATCTAAAATTGTTTTCGATCAAAGATTTAATTGTTAGCCAATTTTGGCAAATACTCTTTGGAGGAGCCTTCAATGGCTTTCAAATCTAATGTCAGGCCGAAAGTTCGGTGAAATCTATTAATATGACCAATTTTAACTTCGAAACCCTTGCAATCCGAACACAAATGGAGCGGACCGCTCAAAAAGAACATTCAACTCCCTTGTTCCTAACTTCTGGTTTTGTATTTGACTCTGCTGAAGAAGGAGCAGCGCTATTTTTGGGCCAAAAAGAGGGCAATTTGTATTCTCGGTTTTCAAACCCGAATACGGATGAATTTATCAAGAAATTATGCCTGCTCGAGGAATGCGATACAGGAGTGGCAACTGCCTCGGGAATGGCGGCTGTTTACACTACTTTTGCCGCAAATTTGCAAAATGGAGATCACATTTTGGCTTCACGCGATATTTTTGGCAATGCAAGCTATATTATCACTCAAATATTGCCTAAAATGGGCATAGATTATACGTTGGTAGATGTGGATAACCTTGAAGAATGGGAGGCAGGAGTGAGAAAAAATACCAAGCTGATTTATGTGGAAACACCCACAAATCCGACCCTTAAAACGGCCGATTTGGCCTTTTTAGGCCGGCTTTCAAAGGAACATAAAATTCTATACGTAGTGGACAATTGTTTTGCAACTCCTTATTTGCAACAACCCGCTAAGTTTGGGGCAGATATTGTTATTCATTCTGCTACAAAATTCATTGATGGTCAAGGCCGTGTGTTGGGTGGCGCCATACTTGGAAAGTCTGAACCAGTTAGCAATTGTTATGGTTTTATTCGCAGAACGGGAGCATGTTTATCTCCCTTTAACGCTTGGATTTTATCCAAAAGTTTAGAGACTTTGGCCGTTCGAATGGACCGACATTGTGACAACGCATTAGACCTTGTAAAATATTTAAGTGAACATCCAAATATAAGCAAAGTAACTTATCCACATTTTTCGACTTATCCACAATTTGATTTAGCCAAGAAGCAAATGCGAAAGGGAGGCGGTTTGGTTGGATGTGAGTTAAAAGGAGGGCTGGAGCGGAGTAAAAAGTTCTTAAATGCCCTAAAAATGCACTCTTTGACTTCGAATTTAGGAGATTGTCGAAGCATTGCGACACATCCGGCAACTACGACTCATTCTAAGCTGAATTCGGAAGAACAATTGCGGATGGGAATTAGCCCAGGATTTATCCGTTTTTCGGTTGGATTGGAAAATATTCAGGACATCATAGAAGACATTGATCAAGCATTAAGGTAGGCAATAGACAAATTGATGCTAGATTTTAGAAAGAAACAAACTGAAAGTCTCTACATCCAATCCTTTCTTAATATTTTGAATGATATCCAGGGCATGATAAGATTCTATTCTTGTTCCGTTTGCACTTCATTTCTTAATTTTTATTGCTGCGTTTTGTGCAAAAAGACAATTACAGGAGAATAAAATAATAAGCAAAATTATTGATTCATGATTCAATTTTTTTGTTAAAACCTAACCCTTAAAGGCATTCGAATAGGAACAGGCAAGCCATCCTTAAAGGCGGGATCCCATTGTGGCATGTTTTTTAATGCGTCTAAAATCTTTTCAGTATCCTTTTCCTCTAAGTTTAATTCCATTATGAATTCAGGATTTTCAAATATTCCATCTGCATTAATGGTTGTCAAAATATTGAAATGTGCCCCAAGGGGAACTAATTGTGGATCAATGTATAATTTAAGATATTTAAAAAACATTTCTGATCCACCAGGAAATTGAGGTTTAGTTTGTGCATCTGAATTGTTTCCTCCAATCAATTTGTTAGCAGCGATAACTATTTTCATATCCTGGAGATTTGTTGAATCATTTACATTGTAATTTATTATCTCAGGAGATTCTTTGTGGTCATAATAAAATTTCCAGTCGCCATCACGCCAATTATTTGTGATCATCCCTTCCATTGATAATTTTCCATATTTGTCAAAGTATATTTGATGTCCATTTAGTTTTCCATTTTTATAATTTTCTATTGCAATGCTTCTCAATTTCTTTTTTTGTTTAAATGGAATTTTGTACCGATAGATACTTCCAGTGCCATCTTTAAGGGTTCCTTGTTTAATTGAGGAGCCTGAATAATCAAATGCTTTATGGCTTGTCGAATAATGTCCTTCTTTGAAAGTTAATTCACTGTGGATTTGTCCATTGTCAAAATATCGACGATACAAACCATCATAGAGATCATCCGATAATTCTATCTCCTCTTTTAACTGTCCATCTTGATAGAAAGATCGAAATTTCCCCTGTCGAGATTGGTCGTAATTTAATTCTGCTCTTGGTTTTCCTTTTGGGTAAAATGAAAAAGCACTGTCTACTTTTCCAGCTGTATAAAATACTTCTGCCGACTTTGAATTTTCTCTTAGGTAAATCCAAGGTCCATTTCTTTGGCCATTTATATAATCGCCTTCCCATTTTATTTTACCATCGTAACTTGAAAAGTTCCAATGTCCGGTTCTTTCATTGTTTACATACTCCCCGGTAGAAATAATTTTTCTTTCCGTTTTTAAAATGTACTTCCCATGTTTTACAACAGTATCCTGTTTTAAAACATAAAATGATTCTTTCAGATAGATTCCGAAATCCACTTCCTTCCTGATGGTTTCTTGTTTGGTTTGTGCATTTATGCTCAGACCAATTAGAAGTAAAACAATGGTTATCTTTAAATTCATGATTCGATTCTATTCGTTTTGTGATGTTTTGTGATGTTTGTGAAATGTCTGTGAAATTCCATTCATTTAAGGTTTGTTATTCCAATTTAAACCTAACTGGAAGATTGTAAGAAATACAAACTGGAAGCCCATATTGAATGGCAGGATTCCAACGAGGCATTTCATGGACTATTTTAAAAACTTCTTGATCTATGTCATCACTGATACTTCGAACGATTTTCAGATCGCTTATCTCTCCAAATTCATTTGTAATAAAATTGCATACCGCCATGCCATCAATATTATTTTTTTTAGCATTTGGCGGATAAACTATATTGTAATATATGAATTTCATCATTTCCCTTTCTCCTCCTTGAAAGAATGGAGGGATTCCATCAATTGTTTTATATTCTAGGGCAATTTCATCAAGATAGTTGAATTCTTCGGTTCTAGAAAACTGTTCAGTTTCTGTATAATAATTCCAAGTTCCATCTTTGAAACCATTTTTTAATTGTCCTTTTATATGAATTTTTCCATTGTCATAATAGGCCTCATATGGCCCATCCAAATCTCCATTTGAATATTGGCGCACTTGATTTTTTGTAAAACCAATTGACTTGTTTTTAGATTCTTTCTTTGATGACTTTTTAGTGTTTTTTTTGCTTGACTCTTCTGGTATCAAATATAGTATGTGTGTCCCGTTGCCATCTTTGAGCGTCCCAGGATCAAGTGGATTTCCTTCGAAGTCAAAAGCAGAAATAGCAGTGTTTATTTTACCGTCTTTATAAATAGATTCAGTTGAAAGTTGGCCATTTTTGAAATAGTATAGATGAAGGCCATCTCGACAATAATTTTTTTTATGTACAACTAACTCCAATTGTCCGTCTTCGTAATAAATGCTGTCTATGCCATCTCCATTTGAATCGTGTCTTAAGATCCTTTCTGGTTGACCATCCTCATAACAACTGAAAAGGCTGTCGATTTTACCATTGGAATAATATATTTCAGATCGTATTCTATGCTCATCTTTACAAATCCATTTGCCATTTTTTTCTCCATTAACAAATATGCCTACCATTTCAAATTTTCCTTGGAAGTCCTTGAATTTCCAAAGGCCAATTCTTTTATTTTCTTCGTATTTCCCCTTGGTAATGGTTATGCCCCTGTACTTTTCAGTGTACAATCCTTCCTTAATCTTTGAATCAGATTCTAAAACGAAATATGTTTCTTCAACTGCTCCTAAGGCCTTGATGTTTTCAATCTTTTTTACTTGTGCATTTAGTGAAATGAGTAGAGATAGGCCCACTAGATGGCAGGCAATTATCAAAGACAATCGTGAGATTTTGTGATTCATTGTATTTTCGATTTGTATTTACTCTGCAAACTACAGGAATTCAAGAAAAATTCAAAAAATATGGATTTTTTTGAGTGGAAAATCGCAATGATTTGCACAACTTTAAATACTTGATTTTATTTTATTATTCCAGAAAACATATTAAATTACAATACATTCTTTTTCTTAACATCTAAACAATTTTGATTATGAATTATGTTGCTATTGTTGCAGGAGCCGTTTTGGTTATGATTTTGGGATGGATTTGGTTTCATCCGAAAGTACTTGGTCAAGGCTGGATGCGTGGTGCCGGTTTGACAGAAGAGGAGATGAATGAGGTCAATCCAGTATCTATGATTGGAGCCTTATTAATGGCCTTGGTAATTTCGTGGGCCACTTCAAGATATGCAACTCATACTGAAGAGGGGATGAGTCAGTTTGTGCATGGCATGTTTCATGGGTTTATGCCAGCCATTATGTATGTAGCTCCAGTTTTGGTTAGTAAGGGATTATTCGAAAAGAAGAGTATCGGTTGGATTTTGACAGGGGTTGCTTATTGGGTTATAGCAATCACATTGGTTGGAGGAGTAGTTTACGCATTGACGCCCATTGCTGAAGCTGCTGGTTAAACAAATTTTAAAATAAAACAGCAAGTAACATCATTGGTATGATGCCACTTGCTGTTTGCTTTCCATTAAATTTTTATAAACAGTATTTGATTACTTTATTACAAACTTACCGTAATTTGTTTTTCCTTCTGGTGAAATTGCTATTACGATGTATACATTACTTTCCAAATGTGACAAATTGATGGGTTCACCACTTTTGTAGACGGATACTTGTTTCAAGATTTTTCCTTCCAAATTAAAAATTTGAATTTGAGCATAATCATCAAAAAAATGAATCAACCCCTCAGATGGGGAAGGGTATACAATTAAATTTTCTACCAGGTTAATATTTAAATTATCTATCGAATTTAATTGTTCCTCTAGTCTGAAGAGTTGTCTATCTTTGGTTTCTCGGAGCGCTGAAAAGTAGATGGTTTCATCTGGCCCATAGGTGAAATCATCAGGTCTGCTTGAATTAAAATTGTTGTTCATATCCTTGATGTTCTGGATAATAAATTGCTTGGCTATTCCTACAAATTATTCCCCAATGCAACATACAACTTATAAGAGGCAATGTTATAATTGGCAACAGCTTTGATGTAATCCAATCTGGTCTGAATATAGACTTGTTGTGCTTGTAAAATTTCAAATGGTCTGATGACCCCCAATTTTTCTCTGGCCATGCTTTGGTTCAAAGCCTCTTGTGCAAACTCGCTGCTTTCTTTGGCCAATTTGATTTGCTCCTTGGCATTGATCATTGCCCCTTTGCTGGCAATTATTTCTTGATTGATATTGGCCTTTGCTTGACTCATTTGATTTTCTACCAATAAAATCCTTGATTTGTATTGGTTCAAGTCTCCTTTGTAAACCAATCTACCCAAGGGGATTCTCCAAAGCAAAGCAGCATTGATTCCTTGGGTAGGAAAGAGCTGTCCCGGATCGGTAAACAAGTCAGGGCGCATCGGTTCAACTTTCCCGCTCAATCCTCCAAAATATGAAATGAAACCATTCACTTGCAAGCTTGGTAGAGCCAAACCGACGGTTGTGGTCTTTTGTTCTTTTTTTATTGTTTTCAAATTCAACTCCAACAGTCTCAATTCAGGACGTTTGTCATAACTGGATTCTATTGAAGCCAATTGTTGTTCGTCAATCAAGTCGATGGGATTCAATATGCTGTCTACAGACACCAATTGTCCGTTGGGGTCTAAATTCAATAGTTTAGCAAGGGCAGCTGACTGATTGGTCCAATCGGTTTTGGCTTCCAACATTTGAACCTTGATGTGGTTTAAATTGCTTTTCGATAACAACCAATCAGACTGATAACCCAATCCTGCCTTGACCTGTGCTTCGATTTGATTGGTCATTGATTCTGCCTGAATCGACAAGTTTTCAAAGGATTTGTATTGCAATTGTGCGGATAAAAATTCGTAATAACTTTCGATGGATGAAATGATGATTCTATTTTTCTCCACCTGCGATTGAATGTCAATCGATTGGCTTTGTAAATTGGCAGCCTGTGTTTTAAATATCCCTTCTGAAAAATTCCAATTGGCATCCAATCCAAGTCCAAGCCAAATATTGTCTCTGTTGGTTTCTAGTGCAAATCTGCCATCTGTGTTCATTCCGGCTCCCCACAATTTGTGGCCTTGTACACCTGCGTACAAATCGGGCAACCACCATTCCTTGGCTTTCGCAACTTTGGCATTGGCCAATTCCTGCTGGTATTGGTATTGTTGTAGAGTTGGGTTTTGCGCTTCACTCAATTCCAATACCTTTTCCAATGTTATTGGAATGTTTGTTTGGGCATGGCTAAATAAGATGCCTGAAATGGATATTAGAATTGTATAGAATATTCTTTTCATTTTCAATTTTTATTGACTTGGAAGCCCACATTGGGATAGATGTTTTTTATTTTATCACAGGCTTAACCCGATCTCCATTTTTCACCAATCCTTTTCCTTGAATGATGACCATTGTTTCTTTGTTTATGTCAGCATTCAAAACTTCAAAATAATCTTTGCCAGTCAGTCCTTTTCTCAATTCAATTCTTTTGACAATTTCATCCTCAACCACCAAAACATGTGGAACATCTTGATACAATTTTACAGCCGTGATTGGCAAAGAAAGTACATTGTCTCTGCTTGCCATTTGCAATCTCGCTTTGGCATACATTCCACTCACAATAGAACCATCTGCATTGTCTACATCGATTTCTACTTGCATGGTTTTAGACAATGGATCTAAGGCATTGGAGGTTCTGCTTACTGTTGCTTGAAATGATTTATTGGGAAGCTCTGGAAAAGTAATGTTTACCTCCATGCCTTTTTTGATGGAAGCTGCATCTGATTCAGGAACAGGCAAGGTCAATCTTATTGGATCAATGTCTTGAATTTCAAAAATAGCTTTTGCAGACGGATTGCTAATCCCACTTTGAACCATGCTTCCTTTGTCTAAAAAACGTTTGGTAACAATTCCACTGAAAGGAGCTGTTACAGATTGCATGTTTCTTCGGGTCTTTGCGAATTCCAATTTCTTCTTCAAACCATCTATCTTTTTTTGCTGGGCATTTATTTTAGCTTGAATAGAAATCAATTTTGCTTTTGCCATTTCATACTGACCTTCTGCTTTTTCAACTTCTGCGATGGGTGTCAGCTGAGGAGTTTCTTTGAAAACTTGATTCAGTCGATCAAATAAACTCTTTTTGGTTTTTTCATCGGCATTTGCAGATGCGGTTTCTGATTGAAGCGTTTGTAAGGTTGCTTCTTCGATGGCAATAGCAGACGATGCCTCCGCAAGAAATGCTCCTATTTCAGGGTTTTGCAAAACTGCAATTTTTTCTCCTTTGGAAACTTTGTCGCCGATGTCTTTATTGACTTGTGAAAGATAGCCACTTTCCATTGCATGAATCATCGCCGTTTGATTTGGCAAAGCTGTTCCACTGATTAAAATTTCGGCAGAAAAAGGCCTTGGCTGTGGCTTGATGACTTCAACTGATTGAATCTTGGCTTTGCCCCCAGAATTGCTTTGATAGGCTTGCTTGTCTCCATTTCCAGAACTGCTTCCGCTTTCAGAATTCGTATTACACGAAAAGAAACCACAGCAGGCAATCATTATCAAAGCAAAAACGGACTTTGGTAAAATTGTCAATCGATATTTTTGTATAAATTTTCTCATGGTTGCTTGTCTAATTTGTGCTTTTTATTGGTTTAGCAATGAGGGAATAAAGAACTGGAATGATGTATAGGGTCAGAATGGTCGCCATAAAAGTTCCACCGATTACCGCAATGGCCAAAGGAACATTGGCTTCTGTTCCCGGACTAAATGCAATGGCTGTTGGTAGCAATCCAAATATGGTTGTTGCAGCTGTCATCAATACCGGTCTGAAACGATCTGATCCACCTTGTAAAATGGATTCTTTCATGCCTACTCCTTCTTTTGCTAAATTATTGATTCTGTCTACTAGTATATTACCATAAGAAACAGAAATTCCAACCATCATAATAATGCCCATAAGGCTCTGAATGCTCAGATAAGTATTGGTCAGAAACATCAATATTGCTACGCCAATAATTCCCAACGGGAAAGTGCAAATAATGATTAATGGCAATCTGAATGAACGGAAGAGTGGGGTGATGATTAAAAAGGCAAATAAAACTGCCAAGATCAAGCCGAGGCCCAAGTCTCCAAAAGAAGATTGAATATTGGCCACCTCTCCATCGAATCTAACATCGTAACCTGCAGGGAATTCCATTGCATCCAATCTCCTTTGAATTTCATCGGAAACCCTTCCAATGTCTTGTCCTTCCACATTGGCATAGACATTAAAGGCACGAGCCAAATTGTGGTGATTGATTTCAACGGGATTGGTGCCATCTGTAATTTTAGAAAAGTTACGGAAAGGAACAGTGTTCTCCTGCGTGTGACTGCCTACAGCAACGTTTTCCAAAATCAACTCATCGTCAATGTAGTTTTCGGGATAGGTTACACCAACATAATAGTGATTGCCGTTTTTTTCATCAATCCAAAAGGCTTTGTCGAAAGTGGTCGATGAATTCAATGCTGATACTATGTTTTTAATCGCATCGACAGGTTCTACTCCAAGCTCTGCCGCCTTGATCCTGTCTATGTCTATGTTCTTTGCAGGTTGGTCTAATCTTTGTAAAATGCGGATGTCTCTTGTGGCGGGAATGGCTGAAATGGTGTCTTGAATGCGCTCAGCAATTTCACGCAAAACCTCCAACTTGTTTCCTTTTATTTGAACATCTACCGGAGAAGGTTTGCCCTCGTTAAGAGCAGCAGTGATCATTCCACCAGTATTGAAACTAACTTCAACTCCTGGGAATCTGTCATGAAAAATTTCACGCAAACTCGAAGCAAAAGCAAAAGTACTTGTCGTATGACTTTCTATCAGTTGGACGCCAATGAAAGCATCTTGTACACCAGAGTTGGGCGTATAGGCGGCTGGCAAATCGTAAAATACACCAATGTTTGAAATCAATTGTTCTAGTTGGTTTCCGGTCTCTTCACGGATAACTTGTTCCATTTCAATAATGGTCTTTTCAGTTTTCTTCAAAGGCGTACCCGATTCCATTCTAACTTGAATCTCCATTTGGCCGACATCCGACTGTGGGAATAATTCGTAACCTGAAATGTTCAAAAGGAAAAGCGAAAAAGCAAACAAAAGCAAAGTGCCAATTAAAACAATAGCACGATGATTGATTGTCCAGTTCAGGCTTTTTCCATACTTCACTCTCAACCATGAAATGAATTTCTGGAAGAAAGTTTGTTTGTTGTGTCGTTCAGTCAAGTCGCCTTTGGGCTCTCTCCCTTTGAAAAGGTAACCCGCCATTAGAGGGATCAGCGTCAGAGCAAAAATATAAGATCCTGCCATCGCACCAGCGACCGTAATGGCCAAGGGTGAAAACAAGAATTTAGTAATCCCTGTCAAAAACATAACTGGAAAAAATACAACGATGATTACCAGTGTGGAAGCCAATACAGGACCAGAGACTTCAATGGCTGCATCTTTAGCGGCTTGCATGGAGGGTTTACCGAGGTTCATTTGCCGATCAAAGTTTTCCAGAACCACAATGGAATTGTCCACCAGTAATCCCAATACCAAGGCCATGCCTCCCAAAGTAATTCCATTGATCGCTTGTCCGGTTAATGAAAGAACAACAAAGGCAAAAAGAACGGACAGCGGTAAGCTGATGCTCACAATGAGCGCCGATCTGAAGTTGCCCAAGAATAGAATCAGGACCAATACAACGAGCACCAATCCGCCTAATCCGGCAGTGGCCAATCCGCTGATCGAATTACGAACGTAGGACGATTGATCAAAAATCACATTTAGGTTGACATCATCGGGCATTCTTTCCTTTAACCTTGGAAGGGCTTCTCGAACGGCGTTTACAGAGGCAATGGTATTGGCTCCAGGTCTTTTGAAAATTGGGAGGTAAACTTGTTCCTTGCCATCTACTCTGGCAATGTTTGTTTGAATGGCTCCAGCATCAGTTGCAACACCTACATCTTTTACGAAAATGGGTTTGCCATTTTTATACGTTATAACAATGTCGTTGAATTCTTCGACATGAACGATCATTCCTTTTGCATCTATGCCATAATTGATGTCGCCAATTTTTGCGATTCCAGAAGGAATCATGGTCGTGTTTTTCTTAATGGCTGCGCTTATTTCTGTTTGTGAAATATTGAGTGCTTCTAATTTGGATGGATCGACAAAAATATAGATTCTTCTTTTAGAACCTCCATAAGCTGCTGGTGCAATGATTCCTTTTACTCCGCTCAACATTTGACGAAGGTTGTAATAGGCAATGCCATACAATTCCTTCCCTGATTTGACATCTGAACTAACGGTTAAAAGCATCAATGGTTTCGAGGCGGTTGGATCAAAGGGTTGAACCATTGGAGGCAAAGTACCAGGTGGCTGATAGTACATGTCGCTCATTGCATAAGAGGAAGTGTTGGCCATGGCCTCTGCCGGATCAACATCTTCGCCATAGAAGTTGGTCACGACACTGACGCCCATGATACTCTTGGAAAGTTGTTTTTCTATTCCCGGAGATTGCCCCGTCCAACGTTCCATCCGGCTAGTGATGTCTTTTTCTACGACTTCAGCAGGCATTCCCGGATAAAGGGTCAGTACCTGCATAGCAGACTTTTTGAATTGTGGTAAAACGTCGACCGGCATTCTTGGAATTAGAACGGCGGCCAGTATTGCTACGATGATAGCAAATACCATTACCAGGTAAGGATTCTTGAAGGATAAATTAATCATTTCGGTATAGTGTCAAAAAAGCAAATTGCTTTAATCGTTTAAAATACGGAATTTATAAGCAAAGATTGAGGATGCGAGCGAGAACCGACTTAGGGATTCGTAATGCGATTGTATTGCCAATCTTAAATAATGAGTGTAAATACCAAAAGAGCCTACTGATACTGACTACAAAGTGGTTTGGGACCTGTGAATAGAGTTCCCAGTCAAAAGCCGAGGAGGTTTAGCAGGATTAAGTCTATGTTCGTTCGGCTTTGGCAACGGGTGATGTTGTCTTTGGAGGGCATTATTCCAAATCCTTAACTTTTGCTCTGGTTTTTTCGATTTTTTTATTGAGAAAATACCCTGAGCCTAAAATTAATCCCAATCCAATAAGGTTAAGAGGGATGTAAGCTATTAAAGACCAGCGGACCCA
>CALBCY010000159.1 GCA_937927195.1 uncultured Chitinophagales bacterium | reverse complement strand
TATAAATTGATCGTTTCCGATGGTCAAATTCGATAGGGCATCTATGTTGTTCAAAACGGGATTGTTATTTAATCGAAAGTATTCTACCTCGCCAAGGTTGTTAAGTCCATCTAAGCTGGATAAACTGCTGCAATTTTCAATCAGGAGTGCTGCTTCAATACTTTCAATAAACGCCAATCCTTCCAAGCTGCTAATGTCGCCTATGGTATCATTTATAGAAAGGACGAAAGGTATATCAGGGCAATTTGAGTAAGTATTGATGAAATCATCAAGGTCTTCTTGTGAGCTAATACTTTGTCCGCTTGTAGGGCATTGGCTTTTAACAGCAATGCTGCAAACCAATGTGAATAGGAAAGTAAATAAGAACAGTCTAACCGTTCTTATAGAGTAAAAATGAAACATCGATTTCTAGTTGAATAAGGAAATGAAAATAATGTTCCTAAGGCTTCAACTGAAAATTAAGAAAATAATAGGGTATAAATGTAATAGAAGTGTAAAAAAGTATTTCACCTTACTCCTCAAAAAAAGCAACGGAACCACCAACCCAGGTTTTGTCTTTGTTGTATTTTACCCCAATCATTTCACCCTTACTCAAACGAACAAGGTTGTTGATTAGAATTGGTCTAGCAGCGCCACGTTTCCAAATGTACAACATGCGTATTTCACATTTGGCAGGCTCGTCCATGGTTGGAATGACGGGTTCGTATTTTACTTTTTTCTGTAAAATGAAATTTTCTTTGTTGTCAATTGCATCCAAGTCTTCTTTGCGAATGTTGAGTTTTACACCGGTGCCTGCAAAGGAAAAAATTGGTTTTAGAACGTAATTTTCTAAGTCTTCCGGATAGTTTTCCATCTTGGAAAGGTGAAAAGATTCAGGATTGTATTTTGTTTTAATAAAAGGTAAAATGTATTTACTGATTCTAAAAAACCAATTGGGATGTCCGATCCATTCAACATCTAATTCATCCTTGAAGCTGAAATTTCGTTTCAAATCATCGCGTTTCTCTAGTTCATCGAAGATGACCCTGTTGTATATTTTTTTGATGGCTACTTTGCGGCCTTCTTCATTTTTGTAAAATAACTTGTTTCCTTCTTTAAGTACATTTGAAACACATAGTATTTTGATGCCCAAAACCCCTTCGGTACAAACAAAGTCTATGTAAGTGTTTTGTTTTTCTGGCTCAATCTCCAACATGACAACATTTTCTGGTAAGCTGTCTCCAACAATTACCTCTTTCATTTTCTGAACGTATTCTTCGGAAGTTAAGTCAATAATAGAATTAAAGTTGGATGGGATATTAAAGGAGGTTCTGTAAATTTCTGAGATTACGTATTGGAAAAAGTACAAGGAAGGAAAGCCTTGGACTTCTATCAGTTGTGGAATCAGTTCACCATTTTCATCTTTGCAAATGCCAAAGTCCATTTGTAAAAATGTGGTGTGTTCCGTTTCATTTGGAACATCATATTCTTCAAAAATTGCGCCTTGGCTGATTTCTTTGAAATTGGATTTGAATATTACTTGGCCAACCTCTTCGCATGCTTCAAGAAGGACGGACTTCAATTTTTTATCTATAAAGATGGGCGATTCCGCTACTCTGAAATTGGGAGAGGCATTGTATGCCTTGTGGATTCCACGCAGTAAATCCTCATATTTCTTGTCAGTAAATTCTTTGTTAAACCATTGGCGAATTTCAGTAATCATTGTGGATTGGGCTTGGCGTTTTCTTTAAATTTTTTATAGCAAAATTCAAAAAGTTGGGAAGGATGGTGTTGTTAGTTAATGAAATTTTGTCCTCATCATTTAATTGTTCAACCATGGATTCAAACTTTTCTTTTCCAAAGATAGAGATGATTTTTTCTCTTTCTTTATCTTTCTGAATGTGATTGGACATTCCATCTGGATCAGCTTCGGGATGAAATTGAGTGCCTATCATTTCAGGAGAAAAACGAACGGCCATTATTGCTCTTTCGTATTCAACATGATTTCTTAACTTTTCTAAAGATAAAATGGTTGCACCCCATTCTTCAAACACATCTAAGTTGGGTTGAATCAATTGCCAGTCTCGGCTGTCAACCGCATAATATGGATCGGGCAAACCTTTGAATATCCAGTCTTCTTGTCCGGCAATTGTTTTGTGTACTGGATGTATTCCAAAAGAGGTCGATCTTCTTTTGCAAATTTCACCCAATTCAAAATGTGCACAAGCCAATTGAAATGAATGGCAAATGAAGAAAAAGTATTTTTTCTCTTTTCCTGGAATGGTATTGTTGTGTGAAACAGCGTCTATTAATTCAGAAAAACGAACCTCCCAGATGCCATTTCCTTCCAAAGGATTTCCAGGGCCGCCAGATGAAATATAGATATCGTATTCTGTGCCCGGAACTTCATTGGTTACTCGAACATCGAATTCATCAATGTCCAATTCTTCTTTGTATCTGGCAGAAATTTCACGAATACAACGCATGCCTTGATTGGCTTGTCCAGCATTCATATCGAGTAATGCGAGTTTCAATTTTTGCTTTTCCATTGTGAAATGTATTTCTTTTCTAAGTTAACAAAAAAAACTCCCGACCAAAGGTCGGGAGGGAATTTATTTTTGTGATTTGGAACAATTGCGGCCCTATAAAAAGCCTTGGCAGGATTACCTGACCGACACTTTGCCAACTATTTCTTAGGGATGTTATTTGATACAAAAGATCCCCAAGTTAGATTCACTTTGCCCTTCTTGTAGCTTTTCGCTTTTTTAATCGCCAAATTAGCAGCATTTTCTACAATCCATTCATAGTTCTCTTCCCCTACTGAGTTTACGTCCGCATCTGGTGCAGGGTTGCAGAAATCAATTGCATAAGGAATACCATCTCTTACAGCAAACTCAACAGTATTGAAATCATAACCCAAAGCTTTGTTCAATTTAATGGTCAAGTCTTTCACTTTCTTCAATATCTTTTTGTCTGTACAAGGATTGTCAACCACATAACGAAGGTGGTGAGGATTTCTTGGTTCGTAACCCATGACGTGAACATTGTCTCCACCCAGGCAGTAGTTTCTGAAATAATGATCAAACTTTATTTCTTCTTGCAACATCATTACCAATTGGTCCGTCTCCGCATGTTTTGTCCAGAGATCCTGAGGGTCTGTAACACGGTAAACGCTTTTCCATCCTCCACCATCGTGAGGCTTCATATAAGCTGGGAAGCCAATGTGCTCAAAAATATATTCCCAGTTGGTTGGGAAAGCAAGGTTTCTGAATGATTTGTCGCTGGTGTCATCTGGACGATGATGCGAAGGCAACAAAACTGTTTTAGGAACCGGAACTCCAATTTTTTGAGCAAGCGCATTGTTGAAAAATTTCTCATCTGCAGACCACCAAAACGGATTGTTGATCACCGCTGTTCCACAAATAGCTGCATTCTTAAGTGCTGCTCTGTAAAAAGGAACATCCTGAGAAATTCTGTCAATAATGACAGCGTATTCACTAGCATTGGCTTGTTCAACGACATCAATTTTGACAGGCTCAGCAATAATGCCTTTTACATTTTTTGAATTGACTCTTTCGATAAAAGCCCATGGAAATGTGTCTTCCTGTCCGAATAAAATTCCTATTTTTTTCATGATTAGTTTTTTTGTTTTCTGTTACTTGGTGATTAAGGATAAATATTTGGGAAACATCATTCTCCACAAAGGCCAATCGTGTTTTTCATTTGGATATATATCGAGCCAATGGTTAATATTTTTATGCTTTAAAATTTCGGACATGGTTTTGTTTGCATCTAAACAAATGTCGTGTTCACCTGCTCCCAAAACGATGTTCATTTTCCAAAGATCCGGATGGTTGTTGCTGCCCATATAATCAACTGGATTGTTGAAATAAACATTGTCATCATAATGACCATCCAAAAATGTCTTTACTTCGAATGCTCCACTCATAGAGAATAGGTGGCTTACTCTGTCTGGGTGACGGAAGGCAAAGTTAGCAGCATGAAAACCGCCAAAACTTGGTCCGGCGACACATACTTTGTTGTAACCTTTGTGTTTTCTAATAGAATCAACGACTTCTTCTAAAATGAACTTGTCGTACCAGATGTGGTTTTTTACTCTTTCTGCAGGATGAATTTTTTTATTATACCAGCTATGTTTATCGACACTGGCTGGACAATATACTTGTATCAAGCCATTCTCGATGAACCATTTAGCTGCATCCATCATTTGGAAATCTTTGTTTTCATGATAACGGCCCATTGTTGTTGGAAACAAAATAACTGGATATCCAGAATGCCCGATAACGAGCATTTCGATGTCCATACTTAAAGTGGGCGAATACCATTTTTTATACTCTTCTTTCATAGGTCGAAATTGTGTAGTATTCATGAATTTTTAATTTCAGGGCGCAAAGGTAAGCATTTATGCTTAAATTCTGGTTTTTTTAATATATAATAATGGGAGGGCTACAGGTTGAAGGCAGGGTTTTATAACTTCATTTCTGACATTTACACACCACCTCGGCATTCCTGACCCCGCTCAGGAATCCCACGAACCAACTACGTACCATCTGTACACATGCCATTTGTCAAATTATTTCATCCACATGCCCTCAGATCCACCACACAATCCCCATCCACAGTTAACGAATTCATTGCATTTATTTCACCACAAATCATCTGTTGCGTACCATTTGTCCACCCTTCCAACTGTCAGATAACCTTTTGTCCTTCTTCCCATTACGTGGGAATACGGATGTTTTCTCTACTGTTTTAGCAAAGCATTAGTTTTCGGTGCTGAAAATTCCGAAATGACGGGGTGGGGTGAGGTGAAGTGTGGTTTAAAAGAGAAAATTTGCCTTTTTGATGGTCTGTCCACAAAATACTTTCTATACAATCCACTCCGTCATTTCTGGCTTGACAGGCTGGGCTTGCATTCAATATTTCACGGACCACCTGCCCACGCACCACCTGTAACATACCATCCGCTACGCACACCCCAACAAACCAATCTTAGCCTTTATACCCAATGTGGACATCAGAAGGAATCCTTGCCCCTTTCTTTATAATGATTATTCCGTCTTTGATGCAATAATATTCTGTTTCTGAATCTTCCAAAGAATAGTGTCCAATAATTTTTGTATTGTTGCCAACTTTCACATTTTTATCAACGATGCATCTCTGAATGATGCAGTTTTCACCGATACCAAGCAAATCATTCGGATCATCAACATCGTTTAATGTTTGGTAATAATCCATACCGGATAAGATGGCCTCTCTAATCAATGTGCCTTTTCCAATTCTCGAACGAATACCAATAGAACTGAATTCAATAGCATCTGCGTGGATAATGCAGCCGTCAGATATTAAAGCATGCGTTAGTCTGGTTCCAAATATTTTACTTGGTGACAGCATTCTGGCTCTGGTGTAAATTTGCTTTACATTGTCATACATATTAAATGCCGGCAAGAATTCTGTCATGTAAAGATTGGCATTGAAATAAGAGGAGATGCTTCCAATGTCCGTCCAGTATCCTCCATAAGGATAACTGGCAACTTTGTAATTTTCATTGTGAACTGCGTAAGGAATAATTTCCTTGCCAAAGTCCATTGCTTTGGGATTTTCGTCAAACATGTCAAACATGGCTTGCTTGTTGAAAATGTAAATACCCATGGAAGCCAAGTAGTTTTTGTCCTGAGAGGTGAACTTTTCATCTAAGGGAGATTCCCATTCATTAAGCACTTCCTTTTCTGGTTTTTCTATAAAATCTACAATACTATTGTCATCGCTGACTTTCATGATACCAAAGCCAGTGGCATCCTCCGCATTAACAGGAATGGTCGCTAAGGTAACATCAGCTTGGGATTCTATATGCCTTTCCAAAAAATACCGGAAATCCATTTGATACAACTGATCTCCAGAAAGGACGACGATGTATTCATAGTTCAAGACTTTGAATTTGTGCAGCGATTGTCTTACGGCATCAGCTGTTCCGAGGAACCAGCCTTGATTACTTCTGGTTTGTTCAGCAGCCAGCAAGTCGACAAAGCCGTTAGAGAAGGTGTCGAAATGGTATGCTTGGCGAATGTGGCGGTTCAATGAGGTAGAATTGAACTGCGTTAAAACAAACATTCTTCTCAAATCAGAGTTTAGGCAATTACTTATTGGAATGTCAATCAATCTGTATTTACCGCATATAGGTACTGCTGGCTTGGAGCGATCCATTGTTAGCGGGTATAGTCTTCGTCCTTCTCCACCTCCTAGAATTATTGCAATGCATTTGTTTATCATGTCTCAGTGTTTTTATAGTCGTTTTTAGCTTTAGTTGTGTAGGGATTCATGCTGTTAATTACTGATTCATACCAATTAGGTTATTGTATTCTTTCGCATAGATTTTAATAGATCTTTCCCATGAAAAATCTTGGCTAACGCATCTGAGAACCATTTGTGTGTAAAGCTCTGGGTGTTGGTATAATTCGTTTGCGCGAAACAATGTATGAGCAAGGTCATTGGCATGAGCATATTCAAACTGGAAACCAGTGCCTTCGTAGATGTTGTCCCAAACAGTGTCCTTGAGACCACCTGTTGATCTGACTAGAGGGATGGTTCCATAGCGCATTGAAAACATTTGGTTCAGACCGCAAGGCTCAAAGCGTGATGGCATCATTAAGAAGTCTGAAGATGCATATAGTTGGTGTGCAAGCTGTTCATTGTACATAATGAATGTCTTGACAGTTTGTGAATATCGGCTTTCAACATGGCGCAATGAATATTCAATGCTTTTGTTGCCGCTGCCTAAAATAATAAAGTTAGCACTTCCTCCATGATGGTAAAATTTTTCGATTGCTTCGGGAATCAAATCAGCTCCTTTTTGTGGTGCAAGTCTCCCGATAAATGTAAAAATTGGCAACTCAGAATTTATTCCAAGTTCTTTGCAGATATAAGCTTTGTTTTTGGATTTGAAATCGAACCAGGTTTTTTTGAAATTATGTTTGATTAATTTGTCTTTTTTAGGATCCCAAAGTTCGGCATCAATTCCATTTAGAATGCCCTTTGATTTGCTAGCTTCTTGTTGAAGCAGCGTGTTTAGTCGAGGAAGCGTGTATTGAATTTCACGAAGATAAGAAGGGGAAACAGTACTTAATCTCCAACAGCATTTTATGGCTGAAGCTACAGAGTTAATCGTGTAACTCCAGTCCAACAAACCATAATCTTGTTGGTAAAAAGTGGGTAAAAGTTCCTTGTAAGAAGAAGGCATGATGCCTTGATAAGCGCTGTTGTGAATGGTGAAATAAGTTGGAATGTTTCTAAGTCGTTCGAACTCAATGCCTTTCTTCATGAAAAAGGGGATCAATCCTGTTTGGTGATCATGGCAGTGGACAAGGTCAAAGGTTTTCTCCATAGAGTTGAGCCAAATCAGAACAGCTCTTTGGAAACTGATGTTTCGGCGACCCTCATCTCTGAAACCCTCTCCATCTCTGTCTAAATAAACAGAATCTCTATCGAATTTTCCGGGAATGTGTATGCAATAAAAAGGATATGGAAGTACCCCTTTTTCAAGTTTTTGAATGGCAAACCAAATGTGTTCGCCGCCCATATCAAACTCCCCTTGATATACTGTTTCGAAATTGTTTTCATAAAACCATTTCAAAGAGTATTTAGGAATGATAACCGACGCTTCGATCTTTTCCTTTTTAAAATAGATGGGTAAAGATCCAACGACGTCTCCCATTCCACCATCCTTAGCTGCCGGATAACACTCCGTGCTTACTTGTAAAACCTTGACCATACAATACTTTCAAGCAAAATAAGGAATTGTTGATTTATTCAAGCCATATATCCATTTATTTTTTCAAATGAATAAGGATGTGAGGAAAAATGAGCCAAGGAAAATTGTCAACGAGCAATTCTATTTGTTTCCAGAGGCTGTTGATGGTCCATTGTATTGGGAATAAACTTCTTTATAGGATCGGTTTTCAATTTTACTTTGTAGCCATGCTCTTATGTCTATATAATCTATGTAGAGTTCCTCTTTGGGATCTTCAAGTATTTTGACAAATATTTTATAGGTTGCTTTGTATAAATCTAGAATTTCATTCTTGTTTACTAGCCGGCTTCTTTTTCGAATGAAATCGAATATTGCTTTTTCAGAGGCCATTAATGCTCCTTTTTTTGAAATTTGTCGATAGGCATTCCTAATTAAATAGGGTAGCAGTTCTTCGTTTTTTAATTCAAAATGGGCCATAATATTTGTTACATAAATAGGAGAGATGGTTTCTTCAAAATACCTGCCCTTGATGTGCTCCATGTAAATATTGATCCAATCAATACACTTTGTGTAATTTTCTAAGATAAAAGAGACATGAATCCCATTGGTAATTACGATGGAATCGTAAATACTAAGTTTCTTGAATTCCGTTTTTTTGAAATAATCCAAATGGTTCTCTAGATAAGGAATGGTTTTTTCAAATTCATTTAGCATGAAATGAAGTTTGATTCTTAGGTATCGAATGATGGTTTCATGAAATGGAACATCTTTTTCATTCATTGGCCTTATGAGGTTGAGCTTTCGTAGGTTTTCTTCTCCGGTTTTATAATCGTTAAGGGTAAATGAATCTTGACTGATTTGAAAATAATGTTTGAAAAGGTATCTGTAAGGGTCGTCTGTTAAATCGAGATGGTTCTCTTTAAGCTTTACAATTGAAATTTGTGTTTCCCTGGATTTTAGCATTTCTCGTCTTACAAAAAGAATTAGTGAACGACCTTCCAAATGAATGACTTTTGCACGAACGGATGCTTCCATTGTAGCAATGGGTTTTAAATCATCGATGAACAATTTCAACATAACTTCTTTGTCATCTACATTGGTGAAAAAGCCATGTTTTTTGTAGTGTTCAATTAGTTTGTGAAAACTGCTTCGAAGTAAATTTATTTGTTGAATGTTTTGCAGATTGGCATTCAATTGTTCTATGTATTCCTCCACTGTTTTACCAACTGGCAAAAACTGATGTTGATTTTGATAAAGTGTGCACAGTTCTTCAAGGATGGTTTCTGTGAAATTAAATAATTCTAAATCTCTTGATTTTTTTAAAGCTTTTTCAAATTGTTTAGCGGCTTGTTTGTGTAAACCTTTTTTTCTGAAATATTGACCGGAATGGATCAACTCAAGAACTTGGTGTTGATTGCTATTGCTTTTATCATAATCAACCATGACATTTACCAACAACTTGTATAGATAATTTTTCAGGCTGGTATACGGCTTTTGGGCTTGGTACTTTTTCTTTAATTTTTCTTCAATTTCATCATAATTAAACTTACCGATCTGTTTGTCAATGTCCTGAAACAGTTTGAGGTAAATGCTGTCTTTTTTCTCTCCTTTATAAGCGTATTTTTTGAAATAACCTTTTTCGGTTTTTCCTAAAGATTCTATTAGCTCATATAAATCATGATTTGATTTCATAGTCTTTTCGAGGGTGAATTATGGTCAATTTTAGTAGTAAAATTGAAATATTCGATGCTTTTTAATCGATCAGAATTGAAGTTGTTTATTGTTGAAAGTGCTTGTAAAACAAAGGTTTATGTATGTTTTTTGTATCAAAAATAGCTGTTGGAATTTCAATAATTAGAGTTTTTGGGTTTGATGAATAGTGTAAGACTGAGTTAAATTTGGATCAAACAAAAACAAGATGTCAAACAACCATCAAATTAATACTCAAGAAACCAAAGTGATTTCATTTCAATCTGCTGCTATCTCGAAGGATCAAACTTTTCAAAGGGGCAAAAAGGAATTTTACAAGCAGTTGTCACTACCAAGTACTGAAGGCCTTGAATTGTTTTCTTTGCCCGAGGTCGTTTATATAAATGCTCTATCAAATTGTACTGTAATCCAATTGACCGGTTCCTCAAAAATGATCGTTTCTGTTTCATTTAGTGAAATTGAAAAACGTCTAAAATCTCCTTTGATGATCAAAGTTAATCCGAGATATCTGGTAAATATAAATAAAATAAAGCGATATGTAAAAACGAAGGAAGGTGGTCTTTTGATTATGACAAATGAAGAGCACATTTCTGTTCATTTCTCCTATTCAAAATTGCTATTGAATCGAATTTAGCGTATTGAATTATTCCTTGCTATAATAATCTAAACTGATTCAAATAAGATTTAAAAATAACATTTTATCACCCAAAATAATTTTGTAATGAATAGTAACAACACATTTAATTCTCTAGCTTTTTTTTTCAATAACTGCCATAAAGGAAGGCAATTTTTATACTTGCCTTCCTTTTACCAAAACTTTAGCTGCTTGGCATTTTTGTTTTTCCTTGCTACATTTTCCGCTTGTTGCATTGATGGGGATTGTGAAGAGGAGGATATGTTGGACGAGGTCGATGTCTTTACGACAATCAATGCAGTCAGGAAATGCGGTGAGATTACAGAGAATGAAACTTGGACAGATCAGGGAGCGGGGGTAGATTATATTGTCGATTGTGATTTGATCATAGATGGAGCTCGTTTGTCCATAAGAGAAAATGTCATTGTTCAATTGGAGAATGATGCTTTGATTAGGGTGATCAATGATGGTGCGCTTAAAGCTGATGGTAAAGAGGGGGAAACTATTAGATTTCAAGGAAAACAAGGGGAGGATTTTTCCTGGAGTGGAATATTGATAGAATCGGATAATCTGTACAATGAGTTGGATTATGTCATACTGGAAGGTGCTGGTTCAAGAAATTTTGGTGGATTGGATTTTCCTGATGGAAAGGCGGCAATAAAAATTGATGGGAATATCTGGATTACCAATTCTATCATCCAAGATATTGATGGACATGGATTATATGTAGGTAAAAATAGCAGTGAAACACCTCAAGTAAAAAAGACAAGATTTTCAGACAATACTTTTAGTAATTGCAATGGACATCCTGTTTTAATGGTGAAAGATTTTCTTAAAATATTTGATACCGATCTTGCTACTTGTGTTTATAGAGACAATACGCTTCAAAGCATAGGCTTGACCAGCAATGCATATAATGTTTATATGACGGGTAGCCATGGGTGGCAAAATCCTGGTATTCCTTTTCATATTTATTATGCGGTTGAACTGGAAGTTGGGGCTCGTTTGACAATTTTGGAAGGGACAGAATTTATCATGGCTGATGGTTCATGGATTGGATTCACCAACACACAATTAAATGAATCGGGAATGATTAGGGTAGTTGGAGAAGCAGGCGATAAAGTTTTGTTTCGAAGTGAGAATGGTGAAAGAGGTTCTTGGGGCGGATTTCATTTTAACTCGCCTCATGAAAGTAATTTATTGCAACATGTCGAAATTCGAGATGCAGGGTACAATTATTTCGGAACTGGGGTTGCTGTTGAAATACACAATGCATTTATCGGTGCGAATTTAACAATGGAGGATGTCGTAATTAAAAATTCTGATTGCGGAATACGAATGGGAACGGGAGCTGTATTGACCGCTAGTTTGGGAGATGTGTTGTATGAGAATGTGAACAGTGAAACTTGTGAGTGAGTGCTAGCCTAGATTAACATTAAGAATAACAATTTCAATTTTATAAAGATCCCAAGTCTTTTTGCTCTGCTTCGTTTTCGAAGCAGAGTTTTTTTTTGCTTGCTATTCTTTATTTGTATTCTATATCTGTATTTGGTTCATTGTTGATTTTGGTTTTAACTCTGGGCAGCCGACAGTAGATTCGGACAGATTTAACTAACTTTGTGCCGATGTCAAGTTTTATGAAATTTCTTCTTGTTTTTTTTTGCTGTTTTCATTTAAATGAAATCAATGGGCAAGCTGTTTCTACAGAAGAGGAATTTGTGGTGGTGAATCAAATAGAGCCAAGCGGGCATAAGAAGACGAAGCTTGATTTTATTTTGAGGGAATTGAGTTTTGAAATTGGTGATACGATTTTACTTGACGATCTTGCTCAGGAGTTTGAAGACAGTCGGGATAATTTGATCAATAGCAATATTTTCAACAAAGCTAATTTTGAAAGAGTTGATTTGGGAGAAAAGGAGATAAGGGTTGAAATTGATTTAGAAGAACGTTTTCGGTTGTATCCAATTCCTTTGTTTGAAATTGCTGATCAGAATTACAATGTATGGGTGCGCCAGCACAATGCGGATTTGAATAGATTGGTTTATGGAATGTATTTGAGTCTTTACAATTTGCGGGGCAGGGGAGAGTATCTTATAACGGAGACCTTGTTTGGCTATCGAACTTATTTGCAAGCCACTTATGTTTTTCCATACATTGACAAGAATAAAAAAATGGGACTTTCGGTGAAAGGACTTTACCGACGTGACAGGCAATTGGCCGTTTCTTCCTTTGACAATATTTTACAATACTCCCCCCCAGATACAGTCGATGACATTCCGAAAGAACCTTTGACCAATCGTTATGGATTGGAGTTGCGATTGAAACGCAGAAAAGGGCTGGACAATTTACAATATTTGCAATTGGGTTATCATCACATTGATGTTGAAGATCCGATCATAGAAAGCAATCCCACTTTTTTTAAAGATGGCGAAAACAGCCAAGACTATTTCGTTTTGTCTTACAAATTTGAAAGGGACTTCAGAGATATTGATAATTATTCTTTAGATGGATCATTGCTGCAGTTTAGTGTGACTAAGCGCGGTTTAGGAATTATGGATGATGTCAATACTTTATCGCTTGCCTTTAATTATTCAAAATATTTTGATTTGGGTAAGCAATTTTACCTTGCAAGTAATCTGAAAGGTCGGAAAGATTTTGGCAAGGAAATTCCTTACTATAATAATACAAGAATTGGTTTTGCCAGTAATTTTATTCGTGGTTATGAGAACAACATTGTCGATACGCAACAATATTTATTTTTGAGGACTGATGTGAAATATCAATTTTTGACGATGGCTTTTAACAATCCCTTCAAGAAAAAACTGAAAAGTCGATATCCAATCTATGCCTTTACTCGAATCTTTTTGGAGTCTGCCAATGTGAAAGACGATCTATACTTTGAGAACAATGAATTGAACAATGGATGGTTATTGGGAGCAGGGCTTGCGATTGATTTTGTTTTCTCTGAAAATATTCCTTTGACTTTGGAATACAATGTGAACAAGGAAGGCCAGCATGGATTTTATTTCCATTTTGGAATTGGTTGGGATTATGGGATCTTGTTTAGATAGAGCTCGCTGAGGTCCGATATCTGCTGTCCGAAATCCGATGTCCGATATCTGATATCCGATGTCCGCTGTCCGAAATCCTATATACAGATAGGACATTGTTCTAACAATTTTTTTGAAGTCCAAAAGGTAAAATTGGCCCTTAGGCCAATGAAGCCGTACCAAAAGAAATGGCGAGGCCAAGCATACCAATAGTGCAGGCGAAGCCAAACCTACCAACAGCACAGCGTACCATCTGCTGGCAAAAAAAAGTCTCTCACAAAAAATTTGCAAGAGACTTTATTCTGAACCGGAAGTTTCCCGCAATCCAATTCAGAAAAGTGCCATCATAATCCGCCGGGATTTGAAGAATTGATGACGAGTGATTCATCGAATTATTTCTATAATATCTTTATATCTGTAATTCTAAGCTAAAATAGGTGCAAAAAGCTTGGTGGGCAAGGTCGAACCATTGAAATGGTCGTTTTTGGCGATGAAATAGGAATATGGGCAATTGTAAGAATATATGACATCCTTAATATATTGATTGGTCCTTTAAAATAAGCAAAAAACGACCATTTTATTACATAACTATTGTAATTAAATAGCGATTGTTAACTCAGATTATTGATTCATTCTTATAGCTGTCAGCCCTTTTTATTGAAATTACAATCTGTGCTTTATCGACCTCCTTTTCAGATTAAAAAAAACCGGAGCAGTAGCCAAACTGCTCCGGAATAATTGAGAATGATAAACTGATTATTTGGAAATAACCAATTTGCTGGTTTTTATCTTGTAATTGGATTGTAAAGTGCATAAGTAAATGCCACTTTTTAAATCCGACACATCAACCTGGAGATTGTAAATCCCTTCAGAAACGACCTCTGATTGAAGAACAGTTTTTACGACTCGACCAGAAATGTCCAATATTTGAATCGTGGCAACTTCTTCAAACTTTTGATTAAGCTGGATGGTGACTTGGTTGCTGGCAGGATTTGGAAGTAGGCGAATTTGATCTTCCGAAATAATGTCAAGGGAATTATCTAATCTGTTGCTTGATCCATCGCAGGACCAGAGGAGTTCACCTTTAGTCCAGTCAGCATAATAAGGGATGTTCTCAGGAAATAAATTTATGTTCCTTGTACTCCATTTTTTATTGAAGTTTCCTTCATTATCTTCATAGTTATTAACATCGATTAAAATACCCGTATAATCATTGTAAAGACAACTGTCATTTGATTGTAGATAGATATAATTGTCATCGCCATCTTCATTTATGTAACTGTATATTTCTGCATCGCAACAATCGTCAGGATCCATAACATCAAGTGCTGCTAACCAAGGGTACATCCCAAAAATGTCAATATTTTCACTTCCACATTCTTCAATTTTAGCAAGGAAGACTGAATTCGAAGTTGAGATAAAATCTGTCAATAAAGTGATGCTGTTTTCACCAATATAACTAACAGTTCCACCGTTAATTTCTTCTATTGATTCAATGTTAATGGCTTGTTCGGTTTTGCTGTTAGAGACGGTGCCATCCAATTCCAATAATTCTGGACAATCGCTTGTTCCACCAGTTCCTCCACCGTTGGAGTTGTCGGATTTTGTGATGACGAATTCGTCTAGAATTATCCATTCATCATTATCACTGCAACCGCTGTGATCAAGATAGTCATCACAATCATCAACATCATTATCCAATGGCCCAGGACTAGAAAATGGGGCAATGAATTTGAATCGTAATTCATTATTGTTAATTGTTAATCGGCAAGAACCTAAAGTACTTATCCCTCTTCCTCCATAAAAGATTGAATCTGGTTCCAGTGCCTGATGCATAGGAGATTGTGGTTCACAGTCTTTAACATTGAGTGTATCATCTGGATCAGAGGTGTATAGAGTATCCGTTGGATAAAATTGTTTACAAAGTGGGTGATTAAAAATGGAATCCATATTGTGATAATAATGCCTGACGCCATTTATTTTTTCCGATGATTCCGAAGGACACAGTTTTGTAGTTTTTGAACTATTGCCGCAAGTTACAATGATGCTCCCCTCATTAGAATCAGAATCTTTCTCATAAAAATCGACTTTCTCATTCACTGATCCCCAATCTACGACAGTACTGTCATGTGGATTTATTAGATAAGATCTTTCATAAAAGTGGTTATGTCCGTTTAATATTAAATCTACCCCAAAATTTTCTAATTCAGGAAGAATGGTGTTTTTCATTGAGAGAACATCACTTTCAGGTTTTCCTTGTGAGCCAGTGTTTCGATCTCTTCTCATGCCACCTGAAATTACAGGATGGTGGAAAAAGGCAACTGTCCACTTTTTAGTATTGTTGCTAAGATCATTAATAAGCCAATTTTTCATATCCTGTAATGCATCTGCCCCAAAAATTTCTGAATAAGCAATTTCGGAGTTTAGGCAAACAAAGTGAGCCGGACCATGATCAAATGAATAATAACCTCCATTTTCGATGGTTTGTGGGAAAATGTCGAAAAAATCATGAATGTTAGAATTATCTGCTTCGTTGCAATTGCTGCCCTCTTTAAAAAACTCATAATCTATTTCATGATTACCAATGGCTGTTGTTATGGGAACATTTCGCAGTAATTTTTTTAGAGGTTCAAACAAGTTTTTCTGATGTGCAAAATCTGTTCCGTCTGGTTTACTTTTAATTAAATCTCCATTGGAATTGGTACAAGGTTCAGGGGATTCTCCATTATCAATATCCATAGATGCTAGATAAGCATTGTCTCCCAACATTAAACAGAGATCAGTACTGTCTACCTCAGATTTTGTGTATTTATAATAGGCATTGGCCACTTTATCAAAATTTTTGTCACCACCATCACCAATAACCCATACATTAATTTCATCTGGTTGGTCTGTTGGATTGATTGGAATGAAATCTCCTTTTCTGCAATCACTGGTTTTATATTGGCCATCATCTAGAATATCTATTTCATAATATATTCTGTTCACATTTGAACTTGGGGGAATGGTATGGACAAAATCATAGTAAGTTGAGTCTTCATATTCATAGATGTTTCCACCAATTAACTCTATTAATTGTTTGGTGATAGTATCCCCAGTCACATATTGGTTGTTGCCGAAGTTATTGTTATTGTTATAAGATATTCTAATTCTAGAATCTTCAGGACTACCGGTTCTCCATCTAATTTCAGTTCCAAGAGTTTGCCCAGATATTTCATGTAGTTGAGCTTGAATATATGGTCCTCTCAGAATTAGGTCATCTTCACAATCTTCTAATAGACTTTGAGCGGATATGGGCTTTAAGTTTAGAAAGGATAAAAAAAAGATCCCCATTAAACAGCCAATGATTCTGACTGAATTTCTGTTATATTTCATGATTGTATTTTTAAAGGTTAATAAAATAATGCTTGTTCCTGCCGCGGATAATTCACCACAAATTGAGGCAGTACAAGGCCGTTCAGTTTTTGTAACTGTTGTGTGATAATAAAAATATAAGAGTGAGAAAAAAACCAACTGCAGCGAAGCTGCAGTTGGTTGAATCCAATTGATTAACGAGACAAAATCAATTTTTTCATTTGTTGCACTCCGTTGATTGTTATTGAACAAAAATAAATGCCATTGCTCAATCCATTAGATCTAAAGACGGTTTGTTGCTGTCCTTGATCTTTCCGTTCATTGTCAACCAGAACCTGAACTACTCTTCCTGTCTGATCGTGTATTGCGATTTCAACCAAAGCCTCCTGCTCTAATGAGAATTCTATCTTTGCTAGATCGGATAGAGGGTTTGGATAAATAGAAACTTCCGTTTCTTTAGCCAATTCCTTTTTATCGGAGTTAATACTTTGAGATTCAATGTTCGATTCCGGTTCACTACCCAGCGGATGGGTTATGTTTCCACAGCCATCAATCAATGCTATAAAATTTGAACCTTGATATGCCTTAAAACCAGTATACAAAGTAATGCTTTCTCCTGAATCATAACTGACATTTTTATCGCTAAAAATAACCGCATTGCTCTCAATTATTCCATCTGTTTCAGCCTCAAAACTTCCAGACGGACCGCTGAAAAACAAGTCTGCATTTAAAGAACAAGCATCATCTATGATGATGGTGTTTCTACAAAATACATTTGTAGAATCATTGCATTCATTAATGGTCGAAAGGCAGACTGTATAAGTGCCATCATAAGAATAAGTATGGAAAGGATCTGCTTCTGTACTTGTATAACCGTCGCCAAAATCCCAGAAAAAACTGAGTGCTCCTGGATTGTAAATAGTTCCCCAGAACTCGATTTCAGGATCATTGTTTTCATCAAAGAAAAAGATGGTTTCATTAGTACAGTCTTCGCCTATTACTACATTTTTACAAATAGTCTCACTGCTTCCACATGTTTCATAAGCCGTTAAACAGACACTGTATGTTCCTTCTTCGGCAAAAGTATGCATCGGATCAGATTCTTCAGATGAATTGCCATCACTAAAAAGCCATAAATAGCTATCAGCATTTTCAGAAGTGTTTTCGAAAACTATTGTTGGATCTAGCTGATTGTCAAAATTGAAATCTACGGTTAAGGCGCCTGTACTATAACAACAAAAGTTGTTTTGCAGCAAAGAAGATCTCAGGTTCAAAAGAGCATCTCGAGCTCTGAATCTTTGTCCAGCTGTAAACCTTGTATAACAGGTACTTTCGTTATAATCCATGTAATTATCAGTCATGTCATTTTGATCTTCCGTAAATGGATTGTTGTCGCTAATGTCATCCAAATCTGTTGTGCAGTTGTTTACCGGATCTATATTGGGGCCACAGCCTATTCTCACATCTGTATTGTCAGGTGGAGTATCGCAAACCATATCTCCATCTAATAAACAGTCATTATTTGTACAAGAATAACCATCAAAAGTATGTTTTAAGTTAAGGTAGTGTCCAACTTCGTGAGATAAAATAGAAGTTCCAATTGAATCTCTTTTCATAACAACTCCGTCGCGAGGTGCTCCATGCCAATCAGGATAATAGGCATAGCCGTAATATTGACTGTTAAAACTTGTTGCCATACCAACAGTCCAAATATTTAGGTAGTTAAATGAGCTCCAATTGTGTTGTGTTTTCATATTGGTATCAATATCCCAATTTCCATTTATTACCAAGGTGTCATGCACAGTAGTTGGAACCCTATCAATTCCGTTAGTTGGATTCCCATTTTGATCAGTTTCAGCTAGACAAAATTCTATTCCCATGTCTACAGCTTCAGAAAAAAAACTTTGATTTTGATTCCTGAAATTGTCATTTAAGAATTGTATGGCATCTTCAATTTCCGAGTCTGAAATATTTGTGCCCTGGCCAATTGAATAAGCAGGATCATGCATCACATGTACTACCACCGGGATGGTGTAAATAGTGCTGTCTTCAATTGATCTTTGTTGGGCAATCGTTCTTTCCAAAACACCGTTTTCAAGCTCCTCTACAATTTTCAATTGTTCTGGAAACATTTGGAATTGATGTTCTCTTGCCTGATCGCTACCACAATTGTTCTGAGCATTTAAAAAGGTAGAAAATGTTAATATCAATATCGGTAATAAAAAAGTATATTGTTTCATGGTATAATAATTTTAAATTATTTAGCCTAAGCAAAACCGATTTCAAAATTAAAATCGGTTTTGCTTGAAACTATCTACTTCTTAATGTTTTTTAATTCTTGCTCGATTTGAACCTTTTCTTCTTTCAAATTTGAAACTTCTGACTGTAAAGATTTCACCGCTTCATTCATTTCAATCAAGTGCAAAAACAACTCTTCAATTTTTTCTTGTTGTTTTACAGTAGCGGCACCAATTTCAACACCACCCATTTCAGCATATTCTTCGGAAGAAGGTGTGTTTGGCAAAAAGCCATTTTCGTCGATGTGCTGTGCTACTGATTCCAATGACAGTAAATTGTAGTCTTTGTCAAAAACATAATCTGCCCAGCCAGCCTCAACTTTTACTTCAGTGAAGAGTCCACCACCATTGACAAATAGTTTGTAATCAACATTAGATCCCGTTGGATTGGTAGGAACAAATTCGTTTGTTGTTCCTATGCATAATTCACCATTGCCAGTTAACCTCATCTTGTTGTAAACAGTTGAATTTCCTGTTTGTGGAACTTTAGCAAACCTAAAATCCAAGTCTTGGCCTTCTGCTCCTCTCCAAAGAATATAGGCGTTACTGCCTCCATGTCCCATGGAAATGTATCTTCCCCAATTACTGCCAAGACTTGCCCGTACTTCTCCCATTGCATGGAACTTCGCTCCTGGCGCAGTCGTTCCAATTCCAACTCTTCCAGCGGAGTGCTCCAAGTATGTTCTATTGGCGCCTCCAGTTTGACCGTTATTGATAAATTGTGCATTAGCTAAATCGCTTGAGCAAAAGAATACAAACATTAGTGCCATTGCACTTTTAAAAATTAAACTTTTCATGATTAAAAATTTTACAGGTTTAAAAAATTGATTAAAAGAATTCATGTTTTTCATGTCTAAAAAATTTACAGGTTAAAAAAAATATTACAGGTTGTTAAGGAAGTCTCAACGATTGGATTTCAATCTTTTTTTAGCAAATCTTTGATTCGGGTCATTGCTCAAAAATTGATTT
>CALBCY010000158.1 GCA_937927195.1 uncultured Chitinophagales bacterium | reverse complement strand
CAATTTAACTTTCAAAACATAGAAGCTAAATTAACTTATTCAAACCATGATAAAATTTCAATCAGCTCATTTCACCAAATTTACCTTTTATTATTTTTGTTTTTGAAACTTGACTACTAAAAAAGTGAAATCTGTGTTTATCCATGAAGATCTGTGAAAAAAAACATCTTTTGCTAGGAAAAACTAGTTTAAACCTTTCCAAAGCATTTTTAATCCAGTATATTTCGAAACAATCAAGCCTCTAAAATGAAAAATCTCCTAATTCTTTCTATCGTTTTATTTTTTGCTTCCAATGAAATCCTCAAAGCTCAATGGAATGCACAATTTGACAGCCTTCCACCAAATATATACGCAGACACTTTGTTTAGCCCATTTTACTACGGAGTTGCCTCAGGTGATCCGGTTCAAGATGGTGTGATTATATGGACCAAAGTTTACACAGAAGAAGCTGAGAATCTAGAAATTTCATGGGAAGTGGCTGAGGAGGAGGAAATGAGCAACATTGTACAAAGTGGTATTTTCACCACTGATTCGACGAGAGATTTTACGGTTAAAATTGATGTCAGTGGATTGTCACCCAATAAAACTTATTATTACCAATTCACCGATCCTGAAGGCAATATTTCACAAAAAGGAAGAACCAAAACTGCTCCTGCAGAAATGGTCGATGAACTGAAATTTGCCATAGGTTCTTGCAGCAGTGTTTATTCAGGTTTCTTCAACGCCTACAAAAGAATTTCAGAAAGAGATGATTTAGATGCGGTCATTCATTTGGGCGATTACGTTTATGATTTTCCAGATACTGACGAACTGGTCAGAATCCCAGAGCCTTTCCCAATAGACCCGTCCGTTTTGAATGAATGGAGAGATTTGCATTCTTATTATTTGCTCGATCCCGATTTAAGAGCAGCCAGACAAATGCATCCTTTCATTGTTATCTGGGACAATCACGATACAGACTCAAACAATGGAGAATCAAAAGACGATGCGATTCAAGCCTTTTATGAATACCTCCCTGTAAGACAAGTCAATGACACAAAAGCAAAAATTTACAGGCATTTAGCTTACGGTGACTTGGTAGATATATTTATGCTGGATGCAGAATCTTTTCATGCAATTGATAGCCTTGAAACTGGCGACCCCAGCATGTTGGGACTTGAACAATACAACTGGTTGGAAGATGGCTTGCTTAATTCAACAGCCAAATGGAGAGTCATCGGAAGCCAAAAATTGTTCAGCCTTTATAGCATAGAAGATTCCCCAATTGATTTACCAATTGGAGATGGCTTTGTAGTCGATCCTGGAAGCTGGGATGGATTTCAACAAGAAAGAAACAAGCTCCTTTCTGTCCTTTATGACAATGAAATAAATAACAACATCGTCTTAAGTGGAGACATGCATTTCTCTATGGCCACAGACATTGCCGCTTTCCCGCTAGACACAAATTATTACGACCCAGAAACAAGAGCAGGTTCTATCGGAGTAGAATTCATGGCCAGCAGCATAACACGTGGCAATTTGGATGAAATGGGTTATGAGGAAGCCCTTGCTGATTTTTTGATCAACCTAAGTATGGACATCAATCCTCATCAACGCTATTTGGAACTGATCAATCACGGTTATGGCATTTTGAATATTCACCCCAATTATTGCAGTGCTGAAATTTGGTTTTCAGATAAATACCAAGTCACGGATGAAGAAGAAATGGATGTAAGATTGTATGTAGCAGAAGACCGAAACCACTGGGAAATGGAATTGGACTCTTCAGTCATTGTTCCAATCGATACAACTGAAATGAACGACACGGTAGATTCAAGTTTGGATCCTGAGCTACAATATTTCAACATTTCCGAAGCTTATCCCAATCCTGGTTTGAATAAAATCAATTTCATTCTAAACCTTGAAAAGAGTGAAGAAATAAACATTTCATTTATTGAAATCGGCACAGGCAAAATAATTAAAACGGAAAAGCAAATGATACAATCTGGGCTCAATCAAAAGCTTCAGTTGAACACAGAAGACATTCCTTCGGGAAATTATTTGATTAAAATTGAGGGCAAGTCGTTTAAAGAAAACCGAAAGTGGTTGAAACAGCTTTGATTTAGGTTGTGCAGGGATTGTAAGCTACTCAGTGGACCAGAGCTTGGAACGAACTGTAAAGGCCAAACAAAAAAGCCAAAGGCCAAAGGCTAACAGCCAAAAGCTATACAGGGCCTAAAACGTGAAAAAGCCTTCACTATAAAGTAAAAGCTTTTTCAAAAGACTTAGTTTCATCGCCGTAAAGCAAGAGGATTGACTAAGCATGTTCTTCTGCAAATTTAAGCCATTCTGAGTCGGATAAAAAGCGATTTGTAAAATATAATAGTTAAATTTCTATAAATCTGTTTACCCTTGTTCAGCCATGAAAGGAGCACTGCTCCAAAATTCAATTAGACTTTCTATTATGAGATACAATCATTTTGAGAAAATAGTTTCAAAACCACGATTAAATCGTTATTTAAAAGCGGTAAAAAGTGATCATAAACGCGCAATTGAGCTATATAAGCTCAATCTTGAGCTTTCTCAAAGCTTTTATCCATACCTCAGCCTTTGTGAGGTAGCACTAAGAAATTCTATAAACAGCGTACTCGTCAATTATTTCAATGATCCTGAATGGATTAAGGCTCAGAATAGATACGGAGGCTTTATTGACGATTTGGCGAAAGGTGGCGACTCTTATTTGCAAAGAGCCCTCGAACAGGTTGATTATCATTTTAAAATAAGAAATAGGCGATCAAATGTGCCCCTTAATCAAGATCGATTCATTTCAGAAGTATCGATTGGTTTTTGGACACGTTTTTTCAAACCCAATCATTACAAAATCCTCAAAGGCAGACCGATCCAAATTTTCACTAAACTTCCTAGAAAAACTAAAAGAGGTTTCATAAATAGCAAACTTCAGAACATCGAAGATTTTCGGAATCGTGTTTATCACAACGAAGCCATTTGCTTTTCTTCTACCCAACAGGTAAATCTTTCAATGCCTAAAAAAGCTTACGAAGACATTTGTTCGATCATAGAATGGATTGAACCTCAATTGTTGAAATTTGCACAAAATTTATCTGACCCTTTAGAAGCAATGGATAAAATTACAAGATTGTCCAGATAGTATTTCACAAAAGCCAAAACAGGGTTGGTTATTTTTTGATCAATCGAGGCGACATAAAAGGTTTTGGGTGTTGGGTCGCGCCATTCGCTTCGCTCGGCCAAAGCTTTTGGGACGGACCCTTCGGGACCTTTTGGGTTCCCTTTCATTTTGTAAAGCTTTCTGAGGCCAAGAGGCCTAATTTTAATTCCCTAAGGCAAGCTGAAACTTGCCACGAACCATGGTTGTGGTTCAATTTTCAGAATTCAATATGGAAGTCCTCCTTGTTCTTTCGTTTCTTGTTCTCTAATCTAAAGGCCTTTGCACCTTCGCGTTGACTCAAAAATAATTCACATAACCCAAATGCACCTTTCCATTCTTTAAAACAATGGAATTCTCATTTTGGGCGCCCAAGGCATAACTCAATCCAAAAATTCCAGCTGTGGTTTGAAAATTGATTCCCGCACCAAAACCATAGGCATAAAACTTTTGATCCGCAAGATTATCAAGTCCAAGATTATTGATATAAGCGGCATCACCAAAGAGAAAAAAGTTGGAATTTTGACCCATCAAATAACGATATTCTAAAGTAACAACATTGTACAGATCACTGAATATCGACTCTTCATCAAATCCCCTCAATAATTGATTTCCACCAATTCTGAATCGTTCGTTGTCATAAATATTGTTTTGGTTCAGTCCATCTACTATTCTAATCAGCGCGCCTCTTAATCCTGTTTTTATTGTACTTCTTTGGAACAGCTTCCAATACTTTTCAAACTGGTAACTGCTTTTAACCTGAACGGACTGTTCTGGAATTTCATCGTACAATTGCCTAAAATCATAATCTTCTTGATTCGGATCTTTCAAATCCAAAATCGCAATGTTCTTTGGAATCTTTTTTATACCGATGCCCAAACTAATATTGGTCCTCCACCCTTTCCGTGGATTGAAACGGTAATCCAATTTTTCATAATTTAGTGCCAATCCGTAATAGTTGTTATTAACATCCAAGTCTTTTGGTAAGCTCTTGCTTTGAATGATTTGATTTTCATTGATAGAAGTCAAAGCGGTACTGTAGTTTTCATAAAACAACTGAACATAATTTGCTCCACGCAGATTATAAATTAAGCCCAAGTAAGTATTGATGTTTCTATACAAACTGTCCCTCAAATACAAATCAAATTTCACATCCAAGCCAATCGGAATGTAAGGCAAGTATGGATAAACAACTTTCAATTTCAGTTCTGTCGCCTTTTGAGGATAACTTTTGTATTCAACCAAAAATTCTTCACCCGCCCCAAGGCTGTTCAGCAAGTTAATCTTTCCTTCTCCACTTATAGAGTATCCATTATCAGCGCCAGTATTGGGTAGTATTCCCAAGAGAAAATCAAACTGACTGGCCTGGACCTTCTTGAAAAACAAATCAACTTGCGCCTCCTCTTCTCTGATCAATACATTGGGACTGCGAATCTCTTGTATAAAAGGCAATTCCTTGCTTCGCAAAGCTGTCTTTTGTAATTTACTTTCGCTGTAAGGATCTCCAGGTTTGATGTCTAGGTAATTCTGCAGGAAGCGGTTAGAAATTTTAGCATCTCCTTGGATTACAATACTGTCAATCAAGATCATTTGATTTTTTTGAAAATCAATTTCAGCTTTAACAGAACCAGATTCTATCTCAATATTTTTAAGTCCTACTTTGGCAAAAGGATAACCGTTGTTTTCAGCATAAACTAAAAGGCTTTCTTGCAAGCTTCTCAATTGCCTAAAATTGAATGGCTTCCCTTGATACAATTTATCTCTGAATCCTATTTGCGATAAAATCCCTTCTTCTATTTCATCCGCATTCAAAGCAATCCAATTGTATTGTGGACCAATGTGCCAATACACCTTCCAAAGCTTTTCTGTTTTTCGAATAGAATCTATTCCCGATTCAGCATAGCCATTGTTTTGCAATTGTTGGTTCCAGAAAGAAAGTTGTTCATTTGCATTTTGAACACTTTCAAAAGTCTGCTCTTCAATTTTCTCTAGAGCCAAAACATTCACCTCAGCATCATTGCCCATCCATTTCACTTCAAAATCCTGTCCCATCATTTTTGGTGACAGCGTTAAAAGAAAGGCTAAGAAAGTTAAGGGTAATTTCATATCACGCAACACTTTTGGTGATAACACCAAAAGACAGCAGG
>CALBCY010000157.1 GCA_937927195.1 uncultured Chitinophagales bacterium | reverse complement strand
GAAAACAGCCACAAGTAGAACACGTGATTTCGGATATTTTCTCAACCAATACCGAAAGAAGAAGAAGAAGAACCTCCCAAGAAAATTCCGAAATGACGACTGTTGTGTGGCTTGGTCGAAAACCGATTACTACAGTCGGAGGCGAACCCAAGGAATCCACGAACAACAAAAAGAACAGCCACAAGTAGAACACGTGATTTCGGATATTTTCTCAAAAAATACCGAAAGAAGAAGAAGAACCTCCAAAGAAAATTCCGAAATGACGAATGTTGTGTGGGTTGGTCAAATGCGACCCCAAGGAATCTCGCGAACCATCCGCTACGAACCATCTGCAACGAACCACCTTACGCACCACCGCGTCATTCCTTGCTCGACAAGGAATCTCACGAACCATCCGCTACGAACCACTCTGCAACAAACTACCATTCACAGACCAAAATCCACGAACAACAAAGAAAACAGCCACAAGTAGAACACGTGATTTCGGATATTTTCTCAACCAATCCCGAAAGAAGAAGAAGAACATCCAAAGAAAATTCCGAAATGACGACTGTTGTGTGGCTTGGTCAAATGCGACCCCAAGCAATCTCATGAACCACATTGGCACGAACCACCTTACACACCACCGCTTCATTCCTTGCTCGACAAGGAATCTCACGAGCCATCCGCTACGAACCACCAGTCGCAGACCAAAATCCACGAACATCAAAAAGAACAGCCACAAGTAGAACACGTGATTTCGGATATTTTCTCAACGAATACCGAAAGCAGAAGAAGAACCTCCCAAGAAAATTCCGAAATGACGACTGTTGTGTGGGTTGGTCGAAAACCGATTACTACAGTCAGAGGCGAACCCAAGGAATCCACGAACAACAAAAAGAACAGGCACAAGTAGAACGCATGATTTCGTATATTTTCTCAACCAATACCGAAAGAAGAAGAAGAACCTCCCAAAAAAATTCCGAAATGACGGTTGGTCTGTCTGGCCTCCGAAAACCTGCCAAACAAACGACAGACTCACAATATCAGTCAGGATTAAAACAAAAACATTTGTATATTGTTAATATAATAATTTTACAAAAGCCACATTTCACGCCAATGAAAAGGATAATAACACTCACCGCATTTCTTTTGCTTCTTTGTTCAATCCTAATTGCTGGTCCATCTACCACTTCGGAGCACATCAAAATCGACCAGTTTGGCTATCTTCCGGACGCTCAGAAAATCTGTGTCATTAGTGATCCTGTCAATGGCTTTAATAGCGGACAGAGTTTTACACCAGGAAGTACTTATGAAATAAGAAATTGGTCAGATGACCTCCTTGTTTTCTCTGCTAATATTTCGGCTTGGAATGGTGGCAATGTGCATACTCAATCGGGCGATCGGGTTTGGTGGTTTGATTTCTCGGCTTTCAACACGCCAGGTGAATATTATGTTTTTGATCCTTCCAATCAGGTTGGCTCTTTTCAATTTCAGATAGCCAATGATGTTTACAAGGAAGTATTGAAAACTGCCGTCAGAACATTTTATTATCAAAGAAGTAATTTAGAGAAAGTGGCGCCTTATGCTGAACCAGGTTGGATAGATTCCAATCCCAGTCATGTTGGTCCACAACAAGACCTCGATTGCCGAGCGGTTTTGAACCCAGCTGCTTCTACCTCAAAAGATCTGTCAGGCGGTTGGTTTGATGCAGGAGACTACAACAAATACGTCAACTTTGCGGATGGTGTTCTCCATGATTTGCTGGCCGCTTATGAGCAAAATCCTGGAATTTGGGGAGATGATTATGACATTCCAGAATCAGGCAATGGCGTTCCAGATTTGCTTGATGAAATAAAATGGGAACTGGATTGGTTTCTTAAAATGCAACTTTCGGACGGTTCTGTCTTGCATAAAATTTCAGTAACAGATTTTGGCTCGGCAAGTCCTCCAAGCGCAGATACTGGATTCCGCCGTTATGCACCTGCAACAACTTCGGCAACCATCTCTGCTTGTGGCGCTTTTGCACATGCTGCCAGTGTTTTTAAAACCCTCTCAGATCCAAACATGCAAGCCTATGCAACAACTTTGGAGAATGCTGCCATTGATGCATGGAATTGGCTGAACAACAATCCCGGCTGGTCGAATTACGACAACGCAGGCTTTGTAAATGCCAATTCGGAAGATTACTTTTGGGGCGGAGCAGATTGGTGGTACAATCAATTGGCCAATAAAGTTTGTGCGGCTGCCTATTTATTTGGCATGAATGGAGACAACACTTACAAAACCTATTTTGACAACAATTACACAGATCTACATTTAAATGTATGGGGTTACGTTTATGCTTTTGAATCAGAATACCAAAATGCAGCACTGTACTATACAAGTCTAACGAATGCAAATCCGACCGTTTCTTCTGATATTTTATCAGATTATGAGAATTCAATGATCGTAAATCATTCCGAAAACTTCCCATCTTACACCAATAACGAAGATGCTTACAGAGCCTATTTAACAGACAATAATACTGGATGGGGAAGCAACTCTATTAAGTCATCGAAGGGAAGCATGATGTACAATTTGGTTTCTTATGGAATTGATTCTGCCAATGAAACGGATCATATAAATGCGGCTTCAGGATACATCCATTATCTGCATGGTGTCAATCCTTTAAATTTGGTTTACCTAACGAACATGAGCAGTTTGGGGGCGGAATCTTCAGCCAATACCATGTATCATTCTTGGTTCAATGATGGAAGTGCCCTTTGGGATGAAGTGGGTATTTCAACTTATGGCCCAGCTCCCGGTTATGTAACAGGAGGCTGCAATCCAGGATTTGCCCCAGACCCTTCTTTTGGAGGAACCATTTCACCACCACAAAACCAACCTGTGTTAAAATCTTACCTTGATTGGAATACCAGTTATCCACAAAATTCTTGGGAAATAACTGAACCGGCAATTTACTATCAAGCCGCTTATATCAAGTTACTCTCGAAATTTGTAAGCAATTCTGGAAGCACAGTCAATCTAAAAGTTTTTCTTCAAGGCCCTTACAATAACAATGGTGAAATGAATAATTTTGGCAATGAATTCATTCCATTGGACCACCCCTATGATCAAGCCCCTTACAACTACACTGGAAGTGAAAACCTTTCTGGAATACCATCTGATATGGTCGACTGGATTTTGGTAGAAGCGAGAACAGGAAGTCCAAATTTAACAGGCAACAGAGGAACGAACACCATTGAAACAAAGGCAGCTGTTTTGTTAAAGAATGGGAATGTTTTAGGAACCGATGGAAATGCCCTCAGGTTCGAGAATTTGCAGTCTGGTCAGGAATACTATTTCTGCATCCGCCACAGAAACCACTTGGACGTATTGAGCAGCACAGCAATAATTGCTAATAACTCCATGAGCTATGATTTTACCACGGATGTAGATCAAGCTTGGGGTGTCAATCAAATGGCCAACGGGTCTGATGGAAAGGCGAGCATGTACGCGGGTGATTTCAATAAGGATGGATCTATACAAACCACAGACTTCGATGCATGGAAACTGAATCCAGCCATTTTAAATATATACCTCCCTGCCGATGCCAATCTGGATGGGACCGTACAAACGACTGATTACGACAAATGGTTTCCCAACCGAGCAAAGTTGGGCAATGTAGAAATTGACTTTTGAAAACAAAGCCTTTAACAAGAAAGCAAATTTCACCATGTAAAGGCTATTCATAAGATGATTTAAAATTCAATTTAAAATGCCTATTAAAATAGTACATTTAGGATCATTAAAAATTAGTTTGAATATTCTTGAAATGCATATTGGCTTCGAGCTTTGAAGCCAAGTTATTTGGCATTTAGTTTACCTGGCTAATGGCCAACCGCTAAAGGCTAACAGCTAACAGCTAACAGCCAACAGCCAACAGCCAACAGCCTCTTAAACTATTTCACTCAAACAAATCCAGTTGCTTATTGCCACTTTCAAACTCGAGCAACCATTTTTTTCGCCACAAGCCACTAGCATAACCCGTCAGAGATCCGTCCTTGCCGATTACTCTGTGACATGGCACAACAATAGAAAATGGATTGGCTCCGTTTGCACTAGCTGCTGCCCTTATCACCTTCGGATCACCAAGCTTTTGTGCAATTTCAATGTAGCTCCTTGTTTTAGCAAATGGAATATTCAATAATTCTTCCCAAACTTTATTTTGAAAATCTGTCCCGCTGAATTCTAGAGACAAATTGAAGGCTTTTCGATTGCCATTAAAATATTCAATCAATTGGTTTTTGCAAGAATCCAAAATCTCATTTGATTCTGTTTCTTCAAAACGTTCTTCGCTGAATGAAATGCTTTTTATTCTTGTATCGGTAGCTACAATCCAAATAAAGCCCAAAGGGCTGACTATATTCCCCTTGTAAATTGCCAATGAATCTTCCATTGCACAAAATAATCAATTCCCTTGTGTATCTTTAGAGCTAAGGGCTATATTATTAATCTTTGTTCTGTAAAATACGTATTATTTTAAACAAAAACTTTCGAGTTAAAATACTTGTTCGGGTTTTGTTTTTTATTAAATTTCACAAAAAGCATTTTGAATAGTAAAATTGAAATAGAACCTCTTGAAAGCTTAAGCGGACACAAAGGATCAATCTTTGCCCTAGAAAGAGGCATTGATAGCAACGAATTCTTTAGTGGAGATGGTAATGGAATGTTGGTTAAATGGAATTTAAAGGACACACATTCTGCGCAGTTAATCGCTCAAATCCCTTCCAATATTTTTTGTATAAAATTGATTGAAGATTTAAACATCCTCTTTGTAGGAGGCTTACAGGGACTTCTTTATATAATTGATTTAAACAAAAACCAATTGATCCAAGAACCATTGGATTTCAAAAAAAGCATTTACAATTTTGAGCTTTGGAACAATCAATTGTTGTTTGTAGATGGGAATGGTCTATTGAATGTTTTAAACATTGGGAACTTTAAACTAGAGAGACAGATTAAAATAAGTGATAAAAACCTCAGATCCATTCAGCACAATTCTGCGGCTTCTGAATTTATTGTAGGCTCTAGTGATGGCAACATTTATATTTTAGACGAAGATTTCAAAATTAAACAAATCATAAAGCATCACAGTCGTTCCGTATTTTGCACTGAAATAATTGATAAAAATCATTTCATTGCCGGATCAATGGATGCCCATATAAGTGTCTGGGAAAAAGGAAAGGAATTATGGGATTCTAAAGAAAACATTCCTGCCCACATGATGACTGTTAACAGCATTGCCTTGAACCACAATGACCGTTTGATAGCAACTGCCAGCCGAGACAAAAGCATTAAAATTTGGTCTGCTCAAGACCTGAAATTGCTAAAGGTTATCGAGGCAGCAAAATATGGGGTGCACACACATTCCGTCAATAAGATTATTTGGAAGCAAGATAAAAATGTTCTAATCAGCGCCAGTGATGATCGAAAAATTATGTTGTGGCAAGTTGAAGAAGTTTATTAAAGGAGCGGATTCGGTGTTTGGATTTGGGCACCTTTGGGCTTCGACCTATCACCTGTAAAATTATTAGTTTGAGATTTCGGGCATCTTGCCATTTCTTTTGTAAATTTGAAATTAGATTTCATAAAAACCAAGGATAAATTTGGTGATAACACCAAATTAAAGCAAGTGATTACACCAAATTAAAGCGAGTGATAACACCAAAATTAAAGTGGGTAATAACACCAAATTAAGGCGGTTGATAAGACCAAATTAAAGCTACATTTGAAGGCTGTTTCCAATCATCAAATCCATTTCACCAACAAATAATTAACAAATAACAAATGGCCATATTATCAGATAAGCAGATTATAGAGGAGATGGAATTGGGCAATATCGTCATTGAGCCTTATGACCGTTCCAATTTGGGAACCAATTCCTATGATGTCCATTTGGGCAAATTTTTGGGAACTTACCAAAACCGAGTTTTGGATGCCAAAAAACACAACAAAATTGACATTTTCACCATTGGCGAGGATGGTTTTGTAATACAACCTGACACCCTTTATCTGGGCGTAACCATGGAATATACAGAATCCCATAAACACGTTCCATTCCTTGAAGGAAAATCCAGTATAGGACGCTTGGGGATTGACATTCATGCAACGGCTGGAAAGGGCGACGTTGGATTCTGCAATGCCTGGACCTTAGAAATATCCTGCATACAACCAGTAAAAGTTTATGCTGGAATGCCAATTGGACAATTGATCTATTTTTCTATTGAGGGTGAAATTGAAAACATGTATAATTCCAAGAAAAATGCAAAGTACATCGTCCGAAGCGATAAGCCGATGGAGTCAATGATGTGGAAAAACAAATTTTAAGAAACATGAAAAAATCATTCCTAAAAATTGCCTTATTATTTTGTGGAATCTTACTTTTTGGGCAGCAAGTCATTTCACAAAACATAAAACAACTAAAAACAATTCAACCTTCAGAAGCTTTTGAGAACATTCACGTAAAACCGATCTATAGCGATGAACGCAGCTCAACCTTTCTCATTTGGGTAAAAAAAGAGGTTGGCTTGCATTACCATGCAGAACACACTGAACAGCTTTATGTCATCGGTGGAAAAGGGCAATTACAGTTGGGGGATAAAAGCCAAACAATAAAAAAAGGGGATTGGATCATCATCCCTGCTGGATTAAAACATTCAGTAAAAGTATTGAGCAAGAAACCATTGAAAGTTGTATCTGTACAAGCTCCAGAATTTTTCAATAAGGATAGGATATTTGTAGAAACCAAATAAGATTATTAAATTATTGATTGAAAATTATTTTTTCAGTTGGTTTATTATTTTAACGCAGGATCGCCTGCCCGTTAAGACGCAAGGACGCTAAGCCAATATCATTAAATAAAAACCAAGTAAACTCAATTCCCAATAAGCAGCTTTGCTGCTGTACCAAAAACATAACAGCCAGCGAAGCTAGGCTGCGAACCAAAACTCTAATTAATGAAACTAAGATTTAAGGAAGTCTTGTTCGGTTCCGAGGAGCAAAAAGAGACCATAAAACTAAGAGACAAGATTCTGCGTTTTCCCTTAGGGATGAAATTACTGGAAGAAGATTTGGCTAAAGAAGACAAAGATATTCATTTGGCGGTTTACTCCGGGGAGACTTTAGTCGCCTGTTTGATCTTGCAAATCACAGGAGAACATAAAATAAAAATGCGTCAAGTAGCAGTAGATGATGCTTGGCAAAGGAAAGGTGTGGGTTATAAAATGGTTTTGGAATCAGAACGCATTTCACGAGAAAAAGGCATGAAAGTAATGTATTGTCATGCAAGAGATGTTGCTCGCCCGTTCTATGAAAAATTAGCTTACCACATTGTTGGGGAGCATTTTTTTGAAGTAGGGATCAAGCATTGGTTTATGGAAAAGGCATTGTAAAAAGATTTTAGATCTAGATTTTAGACTCGATTTTAGACTCGATTTACTGTGAAGCCAAACAGAGCGTTTTACTAACCTGAGTTCGATTTTCAACTAGTTAAGAATCAATTGAATAACAAAATGTTCATCTTCAGTTTTGGGGATTATTTGGACATTTGTCATTTTAGCTTAGAAATTTGCTCAAATCCGTTAAAAAGAAAATTCTGTTTGAGCCTAAATGAACTAAAAAAATCGTCATTCCAAAATCAGACTAGAGCGTAATAAAAACTTTATAAAGCGAGTTTGTTTTCTTTAGGATTTTAGTGGAATTCTAAGCGTAAAAATGACGTAAGTCCTTGATTTTTGGATACTTTTTATCAAAAAAAAGTATCAGCAAACTGTGACAAATCAATCGAATTTCAACAAACTAACTTAATGAAATTGGACCATTTTTGTTTTATAAACTGGTTTTTTTCATTATTATTAAGGTTAAAATAATAATCGAACTCAGGTTACTAGCAAATTTCATTACTCAACTCGGAACTTATGAAAGAGGTAACTATCCGACCACTAAAGACTACAGATAAGAAGGGCCTGTTTTCTATTCTTATTCAAAACGAATGGCCATTTCATGCAGGTTCAAAAATTACTGCAGAACGATTCGAAAAGCAATTTGATGGCGACTATTACACTCGTCAAGGCGTTTGCACTTTCATCATTGAAAAAGCAGAAAAACTCATTGGATTTGTCCGACTGTTTGATTTAGGTGAAGACTTTGAAAGCGATGAAACGCCCCTGTTTGACATTCGAATACAGGAACAAGATCGAAAGCAAGGATTGGGCAGCACGGCCTTGAAATTAGTGCTTGACTATGTTTTTACAAGTTACCCCAACAAAAACAGAATTGAAGCCACTACCCGACTCGATAATTCGGGGATGAGGAAGGTATTGCAAAAATGTAATTTCGTCAAAGAAGCTCATTATCGAAATGCATGGAATTGCCCGGATGGAAAAAAAACCGACGCAATTGGCTATGGAATTCTTAGAGCTGATTGGGAAAGAGACGAGATTACTTCATTGAATTGGGATTCATAATTACCTACCGAATATCAAATGGTTTAGGAAAAGAAAATTTAATAATTAAAATGAAAGACGTTTTAGCCATCCTATTATTAACCTGTCTCTTAACAATTTCAAGCCAGTGCTTTTCACAAATCAATCCCCATTTTAATAAAATTGACTTTTCATCTTTTGAACAAGGACTGTATTTTATCAGAATTGAAAATCAAGTTTTCAAAATTGTCAAGCAATGACAACTCATTTCATTAGACAATTAACCAAGTCTTTAATATTTTACGATTATAAACATTCCACAAAAACCTTGTATAAATCTTCTGATTTTGATTCCAATAAAATTCTTTTTCCTGCTAGATTTGTCTTGATAAAATCATAATTGTAATTCAGGAAAGTGATGCTTTCAAAGTTTCCTTTGGTAAAATTCAATTGGAATTGATCTGCTAGTTCTTTCTGGATCGGATTGATCTTATAATCTTTATCATCCACGCAAAGATCAACATAAAATGCGTAGGACTTCACTAAATTTATCTCAAGGTATTGTTTTCCGAAAGCAGAATAAATTTCAGCCAAATCCAATTCATTCATTGGCAATTCATCCTTTCGCACTATTCTGACTTTTGTTTGTCGTTTCTTAGAGATGATGACTGGCGGCAATTTTTCAATATCTACTTCATGAGCAGAGATTAGCGTTCCTGCTTGATTGGGCTTCAAGAAAGATCGAACCTCTAGCGGGATCAACTTTTGTTGCAAAGGCGTGAGTGTTTTGGGGTGAATTACCTTCGCTCCATAAAAGGTCATCGCATTGGCTTGTTGGAAACTGAGTTGTTCAATCTTTTGGGTATTATTGACAAAGCGAGGATCGCCATTCAAGACACCGGGCACGTCCTTCCAAATACTGTATTTGTTTGCTTCGAGGCAATGGGCAAAAATGGCTCCCGTATAGTCAGATCCTTCCCGTCCCAAAGTTGTTGTGAAATTCTCGGGAGTTGCGCCCAAAAATCCTTGGGTAACGATCAAATTGGTTTTGCTTTTTTGAACGATTCGTTCAATGCAGTCCTGCGTCAATGCCCAATCAACAATTCCTTCCCGATAGTTGTTATTGGTTTTAATACATCGTTTTACATTTAGCCAATCATTTTCCATTCCTTGATCTCTCAAGAATGAACTGACAATTAAAGTAGAAAGCATTTCACCCTTAGAAACAATTTGATCATAAAGAAAATCTTGATTTGATGCTGGATTTGTATGAAATTGATCTTCCAGAATATTGAAAATTTCCTTAATCTTATTCAGGCCCCATTTATCTTTGATGCCCAAACCATTGGTTATGGAAAGGTGTTCACTTTTAAGTTGCTCAAACAAATCGATGAGATTTGC
>CALBCY010000156.1 GCA_937927195.1 uncultured Chitinophagales bacterium | reverse complement strand
TAAACTATTTTTTTTCTCTTTGATTTCCTGTTCTTTTTCAAAAGCTCAGGTTCAAAAAACTAAAATTCATATTGAGAAATTAGATGCCTTGCCAAGCCAAAAAGGGCAATTAATGGCGGGATCAGCCATTTTTGACATTACTCCCCCACCCGGACTGGCTTCAGGTGCAAGATCATCGACAGGCAAAACCAATATGAAAGGTTTTCGAACCAGATTAAAAGGACGTGTCTTTTGTATAAGAGATAAAGAAGGAACAAATTTGGCTTTGGTTCAATTGGATCTTGCCTTCGGTTCTTTGGTAATGCACCATCAAATAGCAGAAGAAATCGCTTCTAAAACAGATATCCCAATCTCAAACATTGTGCTTACCTGCACCCATACTCATTCTGGACCAACGGGATTTTGCAGCAATGATTTTTACAATAGAAATGCTGGAGCTTTGCCAGGCTTCGAACCACAGCTCTATTCATTTTTGACCAATCAAATCATCGATGGAATTTTAGAAGCACATTCAAATATGAAACCTGCGAAAATTGCAACAGGCCAAATCGAAATCAAAGGAATAACTAGAAATCGAGCCATCATGTCCTACATAAGAAACAAAGGCAATGAACAACTAGACCCATCCGATCCCAAGCTAATTTTCGAAGCCATCAATCCAAATTTGTACATGATTCGAGTAGATGTCTTGGATAAAAAAAACAAATACAAACCATTAGGAGCCTTTTCAACATTCTCGATTCATGGCACAGGAGTTGGTGACAGAGTAGATGTTTTCAATGCCGATGTTTTTGGATTTGCCGAAAGAGATTTGGAATGGATGATAGAGGAAAAATATCAACCCAAATGGGAAGTCATTCACGCGCTTTGTAATGGCACCGAAGGGGACATTGCTCCCAACCTTCCATTTTACAAAGACACAACAAAAGAAACCCGAAGAGTTCCTGTCGATTGGATTGCAGCTAGAGGAATAGGCAAAAGAATTGCCCAAAAAGCTTGGCAACTTTTTGAAGGCCTTAGCGACCAACTAAAGGAGGACGTGAATATAAACATAGCTGCCAGAGAGATTAACATTTCAGAAAACAATGAAATTGACGGCATTCAAATCTGTAAGCAGGCGACGATTGGAGCAGCTACTGTTGGTGGGGCCTATGAAAATCGCTCTGTGTTAACTTACATTCTTGATGATGGGACTTTCATGACCCAAAGAGCAAGAGCAGAATTGAGATGCCAAGGCAAGAAAAAACTATTTGCCGCCCCTTTAATGCAGTTGTTCAATCCACCCTCCTCTTATCCTAAAAATGTGATGTTTCAACTCATCCAAATAGATGATTTTTTATTGGTTCCTTTGCCTTGGGAGGTAACCATTACTGCGGGTGAAAGGATAAACAATAAAATAATAGAAGCTTATACCAAGAACAAACAAAATCCACCTAAATACATTTCTATTGCCTCTTTGTCCAATGACTACATGAGTTATGCCACTACACCTGAAGAGTATTCTTACCAAGCTTATGAAGGTGGACAAACTATTTATGGCCCAAATACCGTTCCTTACATTGCTGCTCAGCTTTTTCATTTGACAGACGATCTTCTTAAAGAAAAACACATCTCTGAATTTCCAAAGGAATGGAATTATGACTTGATTACACAGCATTACTATCCAAGTAAAGTGAGCAATTTGTCAGAAAGAATGATCGTTCAACAACCTATTTTTAAAGAGGGAAACGATCAAATTTCACCACAAAAAGAAGCTTATTGGTTTATAGAATGGCAGGACCTTTTGCCAATAGATTTCAAAATGCACCAATCGGTTATTCAGCTTGAAAAAAGCGAGAATGGTCAAGACTGGCTGCCAGTAAAAACCAATATACAGCCAATAGATGATGAGGGTTATGACATTGAAGTTCGGATCAAGAAGAAGAAAAAAGGACATGCTGTTTATATGGCCAAATGGTACAATCCAGAATTAGAAGAAGCGTATGAATATCGATTTAGAATATTAAAGCGGAACGAAAAACAACCGGATATTTTTTCAAAAGAGTTTCGGTAAAAAACATTTTTATGACTATGATTGGCAAACAAAATAGCTGAATATAAAATAGCTAATTCTGAACCTGAACAATGTTACAAACGGCAATACCAGCTGTTTCTGTTCTCAATCTAGATTTCCCCAAGCTTACTTTTTTGAAATGAATAGCTACAGCTTCTTCAATTTCTTGATTCGAAAAACCACCTTCAGGACCAATTAAAACAGTTGCATTGCCTCCTTTATAATCTTGGAAAAAATCAACAGTATTTTCGCTTAAACAAGCGATCCCTTGGTAATCATTTTGATCATTTCCTGCTTGTTGTTTTACAAAATCCTTCCATTTCACCATAGGATTCAAAATAGGCAAATAGGCTTTGACACTTTGCTTCATGGCAGAGACCAAAATCTTTTGGAGGCGCTCCGGTTTAATTACTTTTCGTTCTGAATGAAAAGTCATGATGGGAGTAATTTCAGTAATTCCAAACTCTGTTGCCTTTTCAAGAAAAAACTCAAAACGATCAATGCTTTTGGTCGGAGCGATTGCGATGTGAAGTTGATAGGGCAATTTAGCGAATTCACTTTCTTTCTGAACGATTTCAAAAGCGCAGCGTTTGGGATTGGCATCTATGATTTGGCAATTGTAAAATCCACCTTTACCATCGACGATGTTAATGAAATCGCCTTCCTTTTTTCTCAAGACGGTGAGACAATGCCTGGAATCCATTTTATCCAAAACATGATCGCCATTTGTAATTTCAGGAGAATAAAATAACTGCATTGCTTGGCGAATTGAATGTTCTAAAATTGTTTCCCTTAGGATTTAAATATTGACTTGTCTAAACAGCAAAAGCGAATGGTGAATATCGAATTTTTTAATGTTTTAGAAATTTGAATGCTGCACTGTGGCCATCGATTTCATTTTCTAAATAGATGAAATAAATTCCATCGGGCCATTCATTGACATTGATGTCAGCTGTGGTTCTTCCATTTTCCATCTCTCGCTCAAACACCAATCTTCCTACTTGATCTACTACTTTAAGAGCAGATTTATTGGGCAGGTCTGTTAGAATTTGGACATAAGAGCTGCTAGGATTTGGCAGAACAGATACAATTGCAAAGGACTCCTCCATGTTTGCTAAATTATCCTCTACTGATAAAACATAATCTTCGTCGACAATTTCCACTTTCAAATCGTCAATATAAAAACCATCTCGGACAGCTCCTTCATCACTGGTCAATAGAAATGATACTTGAATTTTCTGCCCAAGAAAATCGTTGAGAAATAATTTATCCTGAACCCATTCTGTTTGATAACCATCGTAAACTGGTTCCCCTGGTCCTGCAGAACCATTGATGTTTGTGAGTTGTCCGCAAAGGCTGGTCATGCTGCCATTGTCAACATTGGTAATTAAAACTTGAACATAATCGTATCGGCTTTCAATGTCCCACTTTGCCCAATAACTCAATTCAGCGTACTTGGCATTTGTCAGATCAAACTCTTCGGTCAAATTGACCAACCAGTTTCTATTATTGCCGTAAGTGGTATCCGGAGAATCGGTTAAGCAGGAAGGTGGACTGTAAAACGCTGAAGTTGTTAAGCCCCAAAAATTACTTTCAAAGGAGCTAGTGGCTGTAAAATCGTTTTCGTAATTCACAATATTGGAATTATCTTCCTCAATTTTCACCGTAAACTCCATTGTATCATTTTCAATAAAAAGTCCATTGTCTATTTGTAAAACCACTTGCATTACTTCAGCATAATCTGGCATTTCAATAAATGAAAAAGCAAGGCTATCGCTCAGTATTTCACCAATGGTCAAAACTGTTGTTTCAATAGTTTCTGGAAAAACAAGTTTGTCATTCAGAGAAAGCATGCTCACATTAAATGCACCCGATTCCAATCCGTATTGCTTTATTTTAACCGGAATATGGCCTTGAATGGCGTTCACTTCGATTACTTCTTTCTCAATATTCACAGCGAAAGAGCCCATTGCCTTCATGGCAAACAAGTTACTTCCAACCATCTGACGACTCAACTCAATGATTCTATCTTGTGCTGGATAAAACCCATCTACCGAATGACCAATTTCAGGAGTAATGCCAATAACAACATCTTTACTGATGGTATCACCAACCAGCCAGTCATCACTGATCCCATTCACATTGTAAGAAAGCACCTCTTCTGGTGATCCTGGTAGGTGCTGATTTTCTGAAGTACACAATTCCAAGATTCCACAAACATGTGCTGAGTCAGGGCTGGTCCTCAAAATAGTATCAGATGGGCCAATCAATATGTTCTGATAAGAGTGTGCATTTACAGCAACTTTAAAATCATTGTTTTCCACATAAAATTTGATGGCCTGTGTTTCTGCTTCCGAAAAGGGAGCGGGGCCACGATAATTATTAGAGGTTGGTGCAAAAGACGAACCCACATCATTTAGCGCCCAAAGCATCGAATAGTTTCTGTTCAAATCTACTCCATCAAAATTATTGCTGAAAGGCTCTTCACCATCATTGTCTCTTTTATTTTTCCTCCAAAACCCAAATTGATGAATGTCCAACACATCATTGTAAGTATAAAGCGATTCATTATAAAGGTAGCCATCCGGATTGATTATAGGGATAAAATGAATTTCATTGTTGTCAACCAAATATTGAACGCTGGGATCACTTTCGTAATTTTCCAAAAGGTAATACATAAAGAATATTACATTGGACACAGACATTGGCTCTCTTGCATGATGAAGAGCAGTATATAAAATTTGTTTTTTCGGTCCATCATTTGGTCCAGTCAAAACCAATGAATAAATTGGTCTTTCTTCGTAAGTCAAGAAAGATCCGATGGCAGTTTTGTTGTTAATAAGTTCGGGATAGCTGTTGGACATATTATCCAAATGATCCAAAATTTCTTGATAACGATGAAAGCCTCCCATTGATCCCAATTCGAAATTTGAAGGAATTGCAAATTTAGCACTTTCATTACATGAAACCTGTTCACCCTCTCTTGACCTTTGCAAAACAGGATTTCTTTGAAGATTGTAATATTCAGAAGCATTTTTGAACAGCACTTGATAGCTCAATCCAGATTCTTTTATCTTGTCAACTTCATAAGGAGAAAAATCACTGATCAAGTATTCTCCCGACTTGACATTGCAATGGCTGATATCAATTCCCATTTGTTGGATGGTCGTTAAATCTTCATTGTCAGCATAAACTTTTATTCTCTGATGATCTTGTTGAGCTTGCAAGAAACCAATTGCACAGAAAAAAGAAAATAATATTGTTGTAATGTATCTTTTCATTAAAGAAAATTTGAAAAAATTCTAATTGGTATTTTACACTAAAATTACAAAATCGATCATTAAATGTCAATTATATATTGACAGCGAACGACATATGACGGATTTGCCACAAAAATTAGGCGTTCATTCTGTCAATTTTACTGTTAAAAGTACATCAAGTTTCAATCTTGTGAAAAATAGCACGAACCATTCGATCTTTTCCACTAAGATCTTTTCGAACTATTGGACTGGTAAAATTCAATTCGGTCAATAAATCCAGCACCCCTTGTCCTAAAAATTCGTTTATTTCAAAGAAAAGCAATCCGCCACTCTTTAGGTTTTCGGCAGCAAACAATGCAATTTTACGATAAAATATCAATGGATCTTCGTCCTCCACAAACAAGGCAATTTCGGGCTCAAATTCCAAAACATTGGCCGCCATTAGTTTTTTTTCGTGAAATGGAATATAGGGAGGATTGCTCACTATCAAATCCAATGACTCATGATCCCAGCTTGTTAATTCTAGAATATCCGATTGAAGCCATTCCACATCAAGATTTAAGGCTGAACCATTTTCTTTGGCAACAAACAAAGCTTCTGGACTGATGTCCATGCCATAGATTTGTGAATGCTGGATATTCTCTTTGAGACTTAAAGGAATGCAACCACTTCCAGTTCCAATATCAAGGCAAGAAGGATGCTCTATTTTGAATTCATTTTGAACAGAATGAATGATCCATTCAACCAATTCCTCCGTTTCAGGACGTGGAATCAATACAGATGAATTGACTTTGAGTTTGAGTCCGTAAAAATCAGCTTCGCCTAATAGATACTGAATAGGATTTTGCAACTTCAATTGCTTTATGAATCCATGAATTTTTTCTGCTTGAGCAATTTCAACAATTTCATCCTTATCTAGCAATAATTGCAATTTGCTTTTTTGTAAAATTTTATCAGCAATCAATGCAAAGAATTGGCCTGCCTCGCGCTGAGTGTAATGCGATTCTAATTCTTGAATGAAATACTTTTTTATTTGATCTAAACTTTGCTGCAATGGAAATTCTTTTCAGGATTAATGGTTTACAAATGCTGTTCTTTCTGTTTTTCGTACTGATTTTATTACTGTTTTTCGTTCTGCTATTTTTTCTGCTGTTCTTTCTGTTATTCTTTCTGCTTAATAAACATGCCTATTCAATGGCATTGTAAAATGCAAGCAATTTTTTCTCTTCATTTTGCCAGTTGATTTCAGCTCTGGCTTTTAAACAATTGCTTCTTAGTTTTTGGTAAACCTGTTCGTCCTTGAGAACTTTGTTTGCGGCTTCGGCAATATTCTTTGGATCCAAATCATCGACCAAAACTGCTATTTCAAATTGATCATTGATCCTCTTATATTCTGGAAAATTGATGCAAAGTTGAGGAACGCCATTGTGAAAATAATCGAAAAAACGATTGGCCAATGAATAATAGTAACTCATTCCATGATCCGTAAAAAAAGTGAATCCCAGTTTTGCTTTAATGGTTATTTTTTTTAATTTCTCTGGTTCCACAAATCCCAAGAATTCCACTTTATCCTCCAGGTTTAAATCTCGAACCAACTTTTGACATTCCTCAAACAAATCGCCATTTCCGCAGATGATCAATTTGGAATCGATGAACTGCATGGCCTCTATCATTTGCTCTACTCCCCTTCCGATGTTGACAGCCCCTTGATATAAAATATACGGCTCTTCTATTTCACCAAACTCCTTTTCTTCAAGGACGGTTGCATTGCGAATTATTTCAAAATCCTTGTTGTATTTTTCTTTGAAAATCCCCGCATAAGATTCGTTGATGGTGTAGGCATATTTCAATTTGGGAACAACAAATTTTTCCACTGCATTCCAAACGAAGTTGACCAAAGGACGGTCCACAACTTCTGGCAACTCTGGAAAATATTCGTGGGCGTCATATACAAAAGGTTTGCCTTTTATGGTACTGGCTAAATAACCAGCAACCATCGTATCCAAATCATTGGCAACAATGATGTCATAATCCGATTTTATATAATGCCAAAACAATTTCCAATTGTGCATTAAGTAAAAAAGCTTTCCTGCGTGAAATTTATGCTTGAAGCGCAATTGCTGAAATGCTCTGTTTTTCAATGGTTTAGAGCCCTTCATTTCACGCCCAATCAAAGTGACTTCAAAACCATTATTTTGCAAAGCAGAACAGATTCGTTGCATTCTTTGATCGTAATTCAAATCATTGACGACAGGAAAAACAATGGATCTACCTCCACTTTTATCAGCCCCATTCAATTTCCTATCCATTCAATTTGTTTATCTCCGTTTATTCTGACAAGTCCCTCTTCATCCAAAAGACGAATGGTATTGATCACTTTATCTCTGGACAAATGACTCAATTGATTTAGTAAATCAAGAATTTTAGGATTGTCATTTCCTATTTTTGATTTAAGCTCTTTACTAATTTTATCCAATTCTGAATCCTTCACTTTGGATTCATTTTTATTGAGGCAAACATCACATTTACCACATTTAGCAGCGTCATTTTCACCAAAATATTTTAACAAAGTAAGCGATCTGCATTCTTGCTTATTTTCGGCAAAATTGATTACAGCCTCAATCTTATCTTTTTTCAATTTATACCTAAAATTAAAATTGGCGATGTCAATTCTCAAATTTTCAAGTGTCAATCTAGGCTTTAGGTAAGTTATCTGAGTTTGCTCAGAGCGAGGTTCATATCTCACTACATTGTACTCATCTAGTTTTTTCAAGGTTAAAATAACTTCTTTTAATGGACGGCCCATGACCTTTGCCATTCTAATTTCATCAATCTTAACCATGTCCTCCATCAAACCTTCATAGTTTCTGAGAAGGCATTTTATAATGGGATTAAATTTGGGTTGGTTAACCTGAAAATTATACAAGTCGCTGCGATCAACTCTGAAGCACAAAGAACTGTTAAAAAGATTGCCATCTATTAATCTTAAGTATCCCTCTTGTTCCAAAATTTGCAATGCATAAAAAATATGGACGGGTTTGTGTTGAAATGGATCTGCAAAAGAGAACAAATCGAAGTCATAGTTTTGCCCTGCGCCACCACCTATGGCCACATTCAAATGACTACCCAAAGAATGATATATGGCTTTAATTTTCAGTAGGTCAGGCATATTTGCCTCAAAAAAGTATCTAAGATCTTTACCGTCTTTTGGGAAGTACAAAAGGACTGCTTCCGCAGTTTGTCCGTCTCTGCCTGCTCTGCCAGCTTCTTGATAATATTCTTCCAAACTTTGTGGCAAACCCAAATGAAGAACCAATCGAACATCTGGTTTGTCAATTCCCATTCCAAATGCATTGGTACAAACAATTGTCCGGATTTTATTATTTATCCAAGCCTGTTGTCTATGATTTCGCTCCTCTGTACTTAGACCAGCATGATAGAAATCTATAGAACATCCATGCTTTTTAAGCATTTCACTAATCTCTTGGGTTTTCTTTCTGCTGCGAACATATATAAGCGAAGACCCGCCTCCATTTTTAAGCGCATTGACAAGACCTAAATATTTATCCTCTGAATACTGAACTGAATAGGTAAGGTTCTCTCTCTCGAAACTCTTTTGGAAAGTCGTCCTTTCTTTTAGCCTAAGGTTGTCAATAATTTCATCACGGACCATACCAGTTGCTGTTGCAGTGAGCGCAACTAGTGGCACATCGGGTTTGTATTCGCGAATCTGGGCTATTTTTAAGTAAGCGGGACGAAAATCATGGCCCCATTGGGAAATGCAATGGGCTTCATCCACAGCGATCAAATTGACATTCATTTTCTTGAAACGCTCGATGAATAGTTCTGATCCTAATCTTTCAGGAGATACATACAGCAATTTGGTTTTTCCGTATGCGCTGTTCTCAAGAATTCGCTCAATTTCACGATGATTTAGCCCAGAATATATAGCATCTGCAAGGATGTTTCTTTTCTTTAAATTTTCAACTTGATCCTTCATTAAGGCGATCAGTGGGCTTACAACAATACAAACCCCCTCTTTTGCAAGTGCAGGAATTTGATAGCAAATGGATTTGCCTCCACCAGTTGGCAGTAAAACCAATGCATCGCGTCCGCTCATGATGTGAGCAACAATTTTATCCTGTGGTTCCCGGAAGGAATCGAAGGACCAGTATTCTTTTAAAATTTGATTTGGATCTTTCACTTTTTGGCGGCTGTATCTACAGGATTGACCTTTAAAATTCATTGATAAAGGTCTACAAACTTAATCAGACGTGAAAATCTCTAAAATTACCCGTAATTCTTAATGAAAGTCAGGGAATCTTAAAATATATTGGCTTTTATGAAGCTACAAAAGGTTAATTCCGATACAATATCTTGAATTTTAGCCAACTCTTTATTTAGAAATTAATAATAAGTATTTAATCATTAAGTATTATTCTATAAATCCCTTAAATTAGGGCGTAAATTGAATGGGAAATCTCAACTTTTCAAACGCCAGTATCTATTGCTATTTATAGATTTTAATATAGATTTTACTTGATCTATTCAATTTAGAAAATTCACAATAAAAAAATATTATTACTATTCACTTATACCATGTTTAATATGAATAAATTTTACTGTTTCACAAAAATTTTTATTGTCCTTGCAATCTGTCTATTTTCTGCGGGAAATATTCAGGCTCAATTGACAGTTCAAGGTGATTTGACACCTGAAGAACTTGCTCAAACTCTTGTTGGAAGTGGAGTTGAAATTTCCAATGTTGAGTTGGTCTGCCCAGAAGGTGGAGCAGGAACCTTCAATGGAGAATTCTCCAGTATTGGAATGGCCGAAGGAATCATTCTTACTTCTGGTAGTATTAACAATGCACTGGGACCCAATAATCAAGGTGGTGCTTCTGAAGGTGCTGGAACCGTTGGGGACGATGATTTGTCCCTTCTAGCGGATGATCCAACGAACGATGCCTGTTACATTGAGTTTGATGTTGTCCCATTTGGTGACACTTTGAGGTTCAATTATGTATTCGGTTCAGAAGAATATTTGGAATATGTTGATTCTTTCAATGATGTCTTTGGATTCTTTATCAGTGGTCCGGGATACGATGGTCCATATTCAAACAATGCTGAAAACATTGCACTGATTCCAGGAACAGCCTTTCCTGTAACGATCAACAATGTAAACAATGAGGACAATTCAGAATATTTTGTTTGCAACGGAGATCCTCAGAACGATTGCGGTCCTTACTTTCCAGAGCCCGATTTCAACAGTACCCATCAATATGATGGACATACAGTCGTTTTGACAGCAATTGCTCCAGTTACGCCTTGCGAAACATACAGATTAAAATTAGCGGTTGCAGATGCAGTGGATACAGCCTTGGATTCAGGTGTATTTATCGAAGCGAGAAGTTTGGCAGTAGATATAGTAACTGTAACAGCCAGTACGACTTTAACTACCATAGATGGTTTCGATTATACAGTAGAGGATTGTGTTGATGGAATCATCACTTTTAGCAGAGATTTTGGAACCAGTCAGGATTTAACGGTAGAATTTACAATTCAAGGAACGGCTGAAAATGGTGTCGATTATGAATCAATTCCTGATTTCATTACCATCCCTGCAGGTGAAACATCTGTAGACTTGATCATCAATACAATTGGAGACGAACTTCCTGAAGGAATCGAAACTTTCGAATTGGTTGTAACGACCAACTTTGGTTGTGCAGAAGAATTTGAGCAAGTTGTTTCTTTAGAAATTCACGATGAAGACCCACTATTGATTTCAGATGATGTTTCTATTAATGCTGGTGACTTTGCAATACTTGAAGTTTCTGGTGGTGGTTTTAATTATTTCTGGAATCCACTTTACAATATCTCAGGAGCGACTTCTGCAAATCCTACTGTTTTCCCAGACACAACAACAACTTATGTTGTAACCTCTGTTCTTGGAGACTGTTTCAGTCAGGAAAGCGTAACTGTTTTTGTTAACAATGATGAATGTGATGCCAATGCATTTTTCATGGCTGAAACATTCTGTAATGATGAATCTGCCTTTCAATTAATGGCTGCCCAATCAGGTGGTGTTTGGAGTGGAACTGGTGTTAATGGATCTGGTGTTTTCAACCCTCAAAACGTTGGTCCTGGAACTTATGAAATTACACACATCATTACCATTGATGCAGAATGTGCTGATACGAGTATTCAAAATATTACAATAAATGCAGTTCCAAATGCCAACTTTAGTGGAGTAAGTATTTGTGTTGGGGATGATCCTGTGACACTTAATGCTCAACAAGCAGGTGGAACCTGGTCAGGAATGGGTGTCGATGAAAACGGCGTATTTAACACTGCAGGACTTGCGCCAGGTAATTATTCTATTAGCTATTCTATTACGACTGATGATGGATGCGCTGCTTCCTCAACTCAGACTGTTAGCATAATTGAGACGGCTAATGCAATGTTTACTGTGGAAAACTTCTGTGCCAGTGATGGAGCAGCTCAGTTAATGGCAGTTACACCAGGCGGAACATGGTCTGGTCCTGGAGTTAATTCAAGTGGAGTATTTACACCAAGTTCTTTGGCTCCTGGTGAATATGAAATAACACACACAATTGGGGCTGGCGCTTGCTCCAATTCAAGTACAGAAATTATCAGAGTTTTGGCCTTACCAAACAGTAGTTTCACTTCAATATCATTGTGTCAAGACGATGCAAGCCAGCAATTACAAGCGGTTACAGCAGGTGGTTCTTGGTCTGGTTCTGGAGTGGATGCTCAAGGGCTATTCAATCCTTCCTCTTTGAGTCCTGGCTCCTACCCTATTACTTACAGTGTTATCAGCGCTGAAGGTTGTAGCAGTTCAACGACTTTAAATGTTTCGGTTTTAAATGCAGGAGATGCGACTTTCCAATCAGCAACTTATTGTGTCAATAGCGGAACTTACCAATTGACTGCCAATACTTCTGGAGGAACATGGAGTGGCTCTGGTGTCAGTGTTGATGGATTCTTTAATACTGGAACTGTTGGAGTAGGAAACTATTCAATAACCTATACTTTACCAGGTGCAGAAAGTTGTGGTGGTGTTTACACAGGAACCATAACTGTTTCTCAAGATGCCGATGCAGCATTTATTCCTGAAGATTTTTGTGAAAATGGTCCATCTAGTAACCTTGTACCAATACAAGGAGGTGGAACATGGTCTGGAACTGGAGTTAGCTCAACTGGAGTATTTGATCCTACTGGACTACAACCAGGTGGTTATGCTGTAACTTATAGTTTATCAACAAATGCTGGATGTTCTGCCAGCTCAACTCAAACCATAAATGTTTATCCATTGCCTAATTCTTCTTTCCAAGAAGTGACAGTTTGCTCAGGTAGTGGAACGGTACAGTTAAATGCAGAAGTATTGGGTGGTGTTTGGGAAGGAACAGCTGTAGACGCAAATGGTGTTTGGAATCCTTCAGGATTGTCTGCGGGTACTTACACAGTAAGTTACACAGTGACAGGTCAAGGAGGATGTATTCGCACCTCAACAAGAACCCTTACCGTTGCCCCAAGTCCGAGTAGCAGTTTCCCCGACCAATCTCTTTGTGCGGATGCAGGTCCAACTCAATTGGATGCTGATGTATCTGGAGGAGTTTGGTCAGGTGCAGGCGTTACGAGCAGTGGGATGTTTGATCCTGCTGGATTAACGGTTGGTACTTATCAATTGACCTATATTGTAACGAATTCTCAAGGTTGTTCAGCAACCAGTACAGGCAATGTTAGCATTCTTGATTTACCTAATAGTAACTTTATTACACAAGATTTCTGTGTAGATGATATGGCTGAAAATCTTGTTCCATTTATTGCAGGTGGAACTTGGTCTGGAAGTGGAATCGATGCAAACGGAATCTTTGATCCATCGCTTGGACCTGGTGTATATCCAATCAGCTATGCTGTAACAACAGCTCAAGGCTGTAGCAGTTCGACGACATTGAACGTTGAGGTTTATATGGAACCTGACGCTTCATTCATTTCTGAAAACGTCTGTGTAAGCAGCGGCCCAATTCCATTTGTTGCGAATATGGGCGGAGGAGCATGGTCAGGCCCTGGAATAAACGGAGGTGGAATTTTTGATCCTGCTATTACTGGAGCTGGTTCATTTGATATCACTTATTCAATTTCAGGAACGGGTGGTTGTTCTGCCAGTACAACACAAACAATTTCTGTTTATGCAAGTCCAGATGCAACTTTCACAGCTCAAGATTTCTGTGAATCAGATGCTCCAGCTCAACTATCGTCAACTTTGGCTGGTGGTTCTTGGATTGGAGATGGAGTTAGTGGTACTGGAGAATTTGATCCGTCTATTGGTGCTGGATCATACAATATAACTTACGAAGTAGAAGATGCTAATTTCTGTGATGGAAGTTTCTCTGCCCAAATAACGGTTTATGCTTTGCCAGATCCAAGCTTTACACCTCAAAACTTCTGTGTTTCAGATGAGGCGACGGCTTTGGTTGCTACTACAGATGGCGGTTCATGGTCGGGAGATGGAATTTCAGATGATGGAGTTTTTGATCCAGCTGGTGGAGCAGGAAATTATGAAATTACTTATTCAATCACCGATGCCAATGGTTGTACTGATAGCAGTACTGAAACGGTAGAAGTTTATGCTTTACCTGATCCTTCCTTTGCACCTCAAAACTTCTGTGTAACAGATGAGGCGACGGCTTTGGTTGCTACAACAGGTGGCGGTTCATGGTCGGGTGACGGAATTTCAGATGATGGTGTTTTTGATCCAATCACAGGAGTAGGTACTTACGAAATTACTTATACCATTGTAGATGCAAATGGCTGTTCAGATAGTAGTTCTGAAACAGTTGAAGTCTATGGCTTACCAGATTCAGGATTTGAAAGCGTTTCTGTTTGTCACAATGCTGGAGCTGTTCAATTGCTTGCTGTTTCTGATGGCGGAAGCTGGAGTGGAATTGGAGTTGATGAAAGTGGAATGTTCTCTGCAGATGGCCTGGATGGTGGTGCTTATGAAATTACACATACTGTCCTTAGTGATGAGGGTTGCAGCAGCAGCACTACAATAGAAGTTAATGTTAATCCTGCCATAGAATTTACCGTTACACAGATGCCGGAATGTGATGGTGTTACTGGATTCTTCTCTTATGTCGTTGAAATTAGCGGTGGCACAGGAGCTGATTATGAAGTAAACTTCAGTACTGCTTCAGGTAGTATTGACACTTTAGTATCTGTTGCGGATGCTGGCGGTCTAGTAGGTTTATATGGCCAAGGACTTGATGAAGTTGTAACTGTAGATATAAATGATTTAGATTCACCTGGTTGTACTGCCTCTTATGAATTTGCTAGTCCTTTCTGCATTACTTGTTCTCCTGATGCTGGTACTTTAGCTGAAGGCCCTGAAACAATCTGTGCTGGGGATGATTTGCAAGTCCTTACGGAAGGTGCGGATGCAAGCACTGTTGATACTTTGGTTTATGTTTTACACACCGGTTCAACATTAAGTCAGGAGGATGTACTTGAAATAAATACAACTGGCCTATTCAATGGAAATGGCTTGGACTATAATACGGCTTATTATGTTACAGCAGTCGCGACTGTTGTTGATGATGCAGGCGCATTGGTTTGGGAAGGAGAATGTTTTGATGCTTCTAATACAATAGAAGCTGTTTTCCTTGCTCCACTAAGTGTTGGTTTTGAAATAGATTGTGATGAAGACTCTGGAATCTTTAGTGTGATATATACATTGTCTGGTGGCCTACCCTCTTATGATGCGGGAAGCTTCTATTCTATAAGTGGCGATCTTAGCTATTCAGAATCTGATCAATTGGAAGAAGGAGCATTTATCATTCAGGATTACAGCGATGGTAATTTCCTTAACTTAATCGCTACTGATGCCAATGGATGTTCTTTTGCTATTGATGAAGGACCTATCTCTTGTTCTAAATGTGGAACCGAAGCGGGGGTTATTTCACAAGAACCAATTTATGCTTGTTCTGGTGAGCCAGCTCAAGCAGAGGCAACAGACTTTTCACAGTTTGGATTGCCTTTGGTTTATTTCATGCATACAGATACCATTAATCCTCCAGGTGAAATTCTAGCAGTAAAAGACTTTTCTAGTGCTGGCTATTTCGAATTTGAAGATTTAGAAGGTGGTGAATACAGCACTGAATATTTCCTATCTGCCTACATTGGACAATTGGATGCCGACGGAGTTCCGGACTTTGAAGCATTAGATAATTGTACAGTCTTTATGCCAGGTCCTAAGGTTGTATTCCTTGAACCAATAAGTGTATTTATCGATCCTGATTGTGATTTTGAAAACAATGGATTTAATCTAGTCATGGTTCTTGGTGGTGGTTATCCAGCATATGATCCTACTTCTAATTATTCCATCAATGTCAATGATGGTTTGATCGAAGGAGTTTCTCCGGGTGGCGTTGTTTACGTTTCACCATTGCTTGATTCACCATCAGATTATACGGTAATTGTTGATGACATTACAGATTGTGGAGCTGCTGCTGCTGGAGGATCAACCATTGAATGTGAAATTGGCCTTTCAGTTGAATTGCTTGATTTCCGTGGCCTTCAAAAAGAAAGCGGCAATCAATTATTGTGGTCTACTGCTTCAGAATATGACAATGATTTCTACACTTTAGAATTCTCTTTAGATGGAAGAAACTTTGAAAGCATCAGCGATATTGATGCAGTAGGAAACAGCAATACCAGAGAACACTATACTTATTTCCATGATTATTCAAACAGTGGTTTGGTTTATTACCGTTTAAAGATTGTAGACAACAATGGAGACTTTGAATACAGCAATGTTGTAACAATGGAAAGAAAAGGTTCTTTGATCATTGGAAGCATTGGTCCAATACCTGCAGATCAATATATCAATATTGAAATTCAATCCATTAAAGACGATGGGGAATTGGTTCTGTTCAACATTGTTGATTTAGCAGGAAAGCAATTGAGCAGTCAGACATTCGAGCTTAATTCTGGCATAAACAATGTCCAATTAGAAACGGGACAATATGCCGCTGGAGTTTATGTTTTACAAATACAAGGTTCAGATGTCCAATTGACACAACAAATAGTTGTTGATTAGAAATTTTGAATTTTACTGATAAAAAAAACCAAGAGGTTGTATCGAAAGATGCAGCCTCTTTTTTTTGATTAATTTTTGATTTATTGTTGATTGACGCGGAGATCACGGCTTATAGTTGCTTCACATTTTCTAGTTTCGTATTTCGAATAAATATTAAAACAATTGATTGACCAATGGATTGACAAATGGATGGACCAATGGATTCTTGCTTTGGATTTATGGGTATTACTTTTCAGTAAAATTATTTATTGTTTAATTTCCATCCTAAACCAAAGAGCACAATATCATTGTAATTAGATAAAGCTTGTAAATGCACATTTTCAAAACGATAATCGTAAACAACATGAAAGGATAAACCTTTAAACACTTTAAAACTAATCCGAGCGCTCAACCAAATATCATAATCAGCAATTTCTTTGAGTGATTGAAAATAAAATAGCTGATAAGTAAAATTGATTTTCTTTTTAGCGATGGAATATCCATTGTTTAATCTAAACATAAACAGTCCATTTTTCCGATTAGAAAAATCACGAGGACTATTTACAAATTCAAAACCATTGAAGGTCGAATTCTCAGCAGCTATTGCTGCTAATACAGCTAATTTCATATGGCCCTTATCCAATTCAGAGCCCAATCCAATTCCATATTGATGTCGATTCTTAACTCTATACATTAAACTGTTATCAAAGTGATAAAAGGCCCCTGGATAGAGTTTCTTCTTTCCTTTTGGATAATATTTCAACGTAACTAACTCATACCAATTGTCTTCGATTAATCTGGTATTTGTTTCGTTAAACCGGTAAGTGGTTTTATTTTCCAAATGCCAATTATTGTATAATAAGTCTACATTGAGCCCTCCTCCTGCTACCAATTGATTGAAGGTTCCTGAAATTCTTCTTCCTGAAAAATCCAAACCAATTTTATACGATAAGGTATCTTTTGAGATTTGACCTTTTGAGATTTGACCAAAAGAGGGGCAGCTCATTAACAGCATTCCTATGAAAAAAGAAGTAAGAATGTATTTAATCCTAAACATATGTTTTTTTGCTTGTGTTTTGCTTGTGATGTGTCGGAAACAAGGTCCATTCGTTTATCCGAAAAAAAAAGGAATAGCTATTTGAGTTTCATTTCAAATCGCTATTCCTTTTGCACTTTTTAGACACTTCTTAGGCACTTTGTCTAAAATTTTATTATTGGTTCACCTCTTTAAGAAGTGCATTGGCGGCTAATTTTCCAAATTCATTAGCAGCTAGCGGACTCGCCCCAGTAATCAATTTCCTGTCTACATGACAAGTATTATCCGCTGCTTCATTAATAATCGTGACACCCAATTTGTTTAAACGTTCACCGTATATCCAAGGCATTGCACCTGGAGTATAACCTATCATTGGTCCTTGTGCATCAACAGCATCTGGGAAGGAAGCTATTTTATACCCTTTATAAATAAATGCATCTTTGTCACTGTCTAAACTTGCAGCCAACAATGCAGCAGGACCATGACAAATCGCTAACATATGTAGGTCATTTTCATGAGACCAATGAATTATTTTATTCAAATCTCTATTCTCAGGTAATCCAAGCATTGCCCCATGTCCTCCCGGAATAAAAACAGCTATATAATCCGAATTGTCCTTCATGGAGTTTTGAACAAAGTCTGATAGCTTTCCAGGATTTTCAATTTTCTTTTTGAATTCTGAATAGAAGGCATTTATACTTTTATCTTCTCCTGGCATTGCCCACATTTCAACTGCGACTGGTCTCCCTGTTGGAGTTACCACCTCTACCTCAAAACCTGCATTTTTTAAATGCAAGGCTGGTAGCATCATTTCTACAGGGTGATTTCCTGTTGAAAACTTCTTGCCATTGGCCATGGTCATGAATCTTTCTTCAGTACAAACCATTAACACTTTTTTATTTCCAGTGTGCGGATTTTCATAAACCGTGTTATCAAAATCCGTCGTTGAGGAAGTTGCCAGTTTTAATGCAAATGGTGATGGAATGTATGCACCATCTTCCGTAGCTGTTGGTCTCGATGTCATGTATAAAGTGACAAATGCAAGGAGCAAGAAAACCGCTAAACCAATAAATATTTTTTTAATCATGATTTTATTCTTTATCTGTTTATTAAATAAAAGTAACCAACTCCGTCATTGGCTTTCTAACCTTTACAAGGTTTGCTAACCAATCCTTGTCCGCATCTTTATAACCTATTGGCAACAACAGGGTGCTGCGCAATCCTTTTTTTCTTAAGTCTAAAATTTCATCCAAGGCATTGGGATCAAAGCCTTCCATAGGTGTGCTGTCTACATTTTCGAATGCTGCTTGAGCGATAGCAGCCATAAAGGCAATGTAGGTTTGTCGAGCAGCATGTTCAAAGTTTATTTCTGCATCTTTTTGGGGATAGGATCCCAACAACTGTTGACGATAATTTTCCCAACCTTCATTTTTGAATCCTCTAATCTCGTTTGTTAAATCAAACATATGATTGATGCGATCTTCTGTATAGTTATCCCACGCAGCAAAAACCAAAAGATGAGAACAGTCGCTTACTTGCGGTTGATTCCAAGCGATTTCCTTGATCTTTGATTTAATCTCTTTGTCTGTAATCACAAAAACTTCGAAAGGTTGCAATCCACTGGAGGTTGGAGCTAATCTAATAGCCTCTAAAATGTTATCAATTTTTTCTTGCGGTACTACTTCGCCATTCATGGCCTTGGTAGCATAGCGTTGATTTAATTTATCTAAAAAACTCATTTGTATTTTCTTAATGAAATACAAAAGTAGTGGTCATCAACAAGAATAAAATTGATCTATGGTAAGAAATTGGTTTTTGTTCTTTCTTTGCGAATTCTACTTAAACTCTCTGGTGTTATTCCTAAATAAGAAGCTATTTGGTAGTTTGGTATTACTTTTTCAAATACCGCATAATCATTGATAAATTGATTGTATTTTTCTGAGGCAGAAAGTGTCAATAAACTTAAGATTCTTTTTTGAAGTGTTGAAATACGTTTTTCAAAATTCTTTCGCTGAAAGGATTCGAACTGAGGATATTCTCTATATAATTTTTCAAGACCAACCTTATCAATCACCAAAATTTTAGAGTGGGATAAGCTTTCTATTGATACAATGGATTTTTTATCTGTATAGAGTGTAATGTAATCACTGATCCACCAGTTTTTAATGGCAAATTGTAGGGTATGATCTTTTCCATTCTCAGCTTTATAAAAAGATCTTAAACAACCACTTGCAACAAAAATATGTTCTTTTTTTAAGGAGTTTTCGTAAAGAAGAACCGCTCCTTTAACCACCTTTTTCTCTACAATGATTTCCTTCAGCTTATCTTGAATTTCATCAGGAATAGAAATACTGCTTTTTATATAATCTATCAGTTCGTTCATTTATTCAAATGTATACCAAGGCAGGTAGTTTAAACCATTGATTTTTAAATTAGTTAGGGAATTAGAAACTCGTCAGCCTTAACCACAATTCTTGTTCTTGCAAACTATTACTTCTAAATCAACAGTCTAGTTTAGCTACTAACCTGAGTTCGACTTTTAACTTATTAATATTCAATTGATAAAGTAATTAGAATTTTAAATTTAGCGAATAATTGGACATTTGTCATTTTAGCGTAAGAATTTTCTTAAATCCGTTAAGAAAAAAATCCTGTTTGAGCCTCACTTCAGTTAATCTTTCCAACTTTCGAATGCCCAATTGAATCGAATAAATGTTTGATTAGCGAGTTTATTTTTTTTAGGGTTTAGGGAGATTCTGAAGCGTAAAAAAATGACGTAAGTCCCGGCAGGCGACCCTGTTGATTTTGGGTACTTTTGACGGTTCGCCGCGCGATCAAGCAAAAGTACGAGCGAAAAGAGTCAACTCTTTCTGATTCTGACTAACTATTTTAATAAAAACTCACTTTAAAACGATTGGGTAATTTTTAGTTTACAAATTGATTTAAATTGAATTTTATAATCGAACTCAGGTTACTAATTTTAAAGACTCAATGCTTCTTTCTGAAAATACTGAGGAATCAATTCTCTTAGCTTTTCCAATGTTTCCTCCACTGTTAATTCGCTCATTCCACCAGCAGCATTTGCATGTCCACCTCCGTCAAAATGTTCGCTGGCTAAAACATTTACCGGATTTTCAGCGCCTTTAGAACGGAAAGAAATTTTCATTATTCCATCTCGCTCTGTAAACACGACAGCTGCCTTCATTCCTTTTATAGACAAAAGCAAATTGGCCAAACCATCTGTATCTCCTTTTTTGTAATTGTACTTGGCGAGTTCTTCCTTAGATAAAGAGATAATGGCAACATTGTGGTCGTATAAAATCTCTAATTTTTCGCTCATTGCATAGCCTTGCAAACGCAAACGGCTTTCTGTATTGGTGTCATTTAACTTTTCATGAATTAAATGATGTTCTACTCCTGCTGCTAAAATTTTAGCCAAAACCTCATGCGTGTGTGGCTTTACTGAGTTGAATTTAAAACTACCTGTATCTGTTAAAATACCCAAGTACAATGGGGTACCAATTTTTTCATCCAACAAGTCTAAATTGCCAGACTGCTCTATCAAGTCTACAATTAATTGAGCTGTTGACGAGGCTGTTGTTTCAGAAACCGTTAGCATAGGAAAATCTTCAGGATTCAAATGATGGTCTATCATAATTTTCTTACAAGTAGCCTCTTCTAACAGGGCTTGCATAGCTGGCCCTAAACGGCTCGTTGCATTGTAATCCAAACAGAAAATCAAGTCTGCCTGTTTCATTTGCGCTGTTACTTCATCCGGATTATCTTCCATCAAAATAACAGCTGTTGTATCCAACCAATATAAAAAATCTGGCGCTTTATCTGGGTGACAGACAATGGCCTGTTTACCTAATTTTTCAATAAAATATAATAGGCCCAAGGATGAACCAATTGAGTCTCCATCGGCAGATTTATGCGCTGTAATAACGATATGGTCAGCAGCTTGAATTTCTGCTTCAATTTGTTGGTAAATATTCATGGATTGTTTTTTACTAGATGTTGAACATTAGATTTTAGATACTAGATTCAAGATTTTATAAGAGAGTTCGTTTTGAGAAGATCGTTTGAATCAGCGAAAAATAGGTATCAGGATGAAAAAAAGGAGGTTTATAAAATAACTCCTTCAAATTTACATTTTTTTTAGAGCTTTAAAATCATTTCCAGTCCATTTTTTTTCCATTATTAAATATAGTTTACTTACTATCATTTTTCTTTGCTCTTCTAAAAATAGTTTCTTAGTTTCAGCTCAAATCGAAACCACTCACAATAGCACCCATTTGCCAAATGAGATCAGAAGCAGTATTTAACGACATTGTTAACCGAATATCGGATGCACTTAAGGGAGCAGAACGATCAATTTTAGTCGTAACTGAAAATTTCAAACATCCCGTTTATATAAAAACACTTTTGGCGAAAGCCAAAGCAGGCTGTTCCATTTGTTTGATTAGTGGAAAAGCTACTACCAAAAAGCAAAGAGCTGATTTTGACCGATTGATCAAGCTAGGAGGGCAATACTATGCTCACACTTTTGAAGAAGACGACTTCAGGCACAAAGGCTTTTGTTTGATCGATGATACAATACTCATAACTGGTCATTATGATTGGAAAGCAGGGGAGTTGAGCTATGATGCAAATGTCATTTTCACTTACGAGGATGATCCCTTGGTCAAATTGATACATTCCAATTGTAAAGAATTATTGAAAACAAGTGCGAAAGCGAAAGTATTGCATGAAGTAGAAGCGATTGAAGAAAGTAAGGGGGCACAACTGAGTATTTGGAATGATCCAGCAGTAGAGGGTTTGCAATTAGAAAAAAAATTGCTCGAACATCAGCTTCAAGCCTACGAGTTAGAAAAAATTGAATTGGATAAATTGTTGCATGAATTTGAACATCGCCATTCTATGGAGTTAGGGGATTTGATCATTGAAATACTGCATTGGCGGAAAGAGCAACATCGAAACGATCCTGAAAAATACAGCGAGGCAGAAGCTGATGAAGAAGCATATAGAAAACAGGTTGCTGCCGAGCTGAAAAAGAATTTGTTTGAAATAAGCGATGGAGATAAACTGGAATTAAAAAAGACTTTTAGAAAGGCAACCCATTTGTGCCATCCAGATAAAGTGAGTGAAGCTTTTAGAGATATTGCCATGCAAATTTTTATTAAACTGAAAGAGGCCTATGATGCGAATGATCTCAAGACAGTAGCGGGTATTTTGGAGGACTTGAAGAAACGTCAGTTTATTCAAACAGAAGCGCAAGAGTTGTCTAAAAGTGTTGCCTTGATAGAAGCCAAGAAGTATTTGGAAGAGCAAATTACAGTGAAACTAAAAGCGATTTTCGCGATTCAACACAGTGAGACTTATCAATTGGTTACAGGGATTGAAGATTGGGATGTTTATTTTAAGCAAACAAAGGAACTACTGAAGGAAGAATTGGCATTGTTAAAAGGAGAAGGATAAAAGATTTGGCAAATTTCATTCAATGACTAAAAAGGGGAACTAAAACGGGTGAATAAAAGGATGAGTAAAAAGGATGAGTAAAAAGGACGAAAATAAACATCTGCCGGCTATACACAAGGCCAACCAGTTGTCAACAGTGCGAAGCTACTTAGGAATCACGAATAAGATTCTCAAGGAACACCAGTTGCGAATTGTCGATCATTTGGATTGGTGGAATGGCTTGTCTGACCAGTGGAAGCATGTGTTTAACATGGCGATTGATAAAGGCTATGTAACAAAAACGCCTAGTAAAGAGGAACTGAAACAAATTTGGAATTTAACCAGCCTCGATTGCCAAGATCATCAGCTAACAGATCTTCTACCGATCAAGGGTTTTACACAACTCACCAATCTGGATTGTAGTGAAAACCTCATTTCTAGCTTAGAAGGAATTAATGGTTTGAGCAATTTAAGCCATTTAGAATGTTCTTACAATCATATTACAAGCTTAGATGCAGCATCAAAATTGGATAAGTTGACCTTCTTGTCTTGTAGTAAAAACCAAATTAAGAGTCTCGATCCGATTGGAGATTTGAAGCAGTTAAAACAGTTGTTTTGCTCAGACAATCAACTAAACAATGTCAATGCTTTGAAAGGACTAGAGAAATTAACAGATTTGAATTGTTCGAACAATGCTCTAAAAAATCTAAACCCTTTAAAAGATCACAGACAACTGAGAAAAATGTTTATCAGTGGCAATGATTTAAAAACCTTGACGGCCATTAAAGACTTTGATAAGCTTCAAACCTTGGATTTCAGCAACAATCAAGTTAGCGATTTAAAAGTGTTAAAACCATTCAAAAATTTGAAGAAATTGTATTTCAACCGCAACAAGGTAAGCAGTTTAGAAGCCCTTTCTGGTTTAAGCAATTTGCAGGTTTTGTATTGTAAAAAGAACAATTTGTCGCAGCGGCAGATAGTTTCTTTAATGCGCAAGAATTCTGGCTTGAAGGTCAATCCAGAATAGGAAGCTGATCTCACAAGAAATCAAAAAAGGGAACTTCAAACTATTTTTTTTAGTTGGATGCAATCAAAAGAAGAGGGATGAATACAACAACTAGATGAGTCCATCAACCATTACCAATTTTCTATCGGCCATATTGGCCAATTCCTCATTGTGGGTAACGATGACAAATGTTTGTCCCAATTCTGATCGGAGGTCGAAGAATAATTGGTGAAGACTTTGTGCAGAAACAGAATCCAGGTTCCCAGAAGGTTCATCTGCCAAAATGATGGATGGATCATTGATCAAAGCTCTGGCTACTGCCACTCGCTGCTGCTCGCCACCTGATAGTTCAGAGGGCTTATGAAACTTCCTTTCCTCTAAGCCAAGAAGCTTTAAAAGGTGCAAGGCTTTGGCCTTGGCTTCGCTTTCATTTTGTTTTGAAATGAATGCTGGAATGCAAATATTTTCAATTGCAGTAAACTCTGGCAGGAGGTGGTGAAATTGAAAAACAAATCCAATGTTTTTATTTCTAAATTTAGCAAGATTCGAAGACGATAGTTTTTCCACGGCCTCTCCAGCTATTCTCAGGCTTCCAGAATCGAAAGTATCAAGCGTTCCCAAAATATGAAGCAGGGTACTTTTACCCGCTCCTGAAGCACCAACAACTGAAACAATTTCACCTTGCTCGACACTGATGTCCACTCCTTTTAAGACATTGAGCTCACCATATGATTTTACTATTTTTCTTCCTTGAATCATTTGACAGGTTTTCAGTAATCAGTATTCGGTTTTGGGAATTCAGAAAATTTCACTAACTCTTTTTTAAATCTTTAATAACAACCGTTTCCCAACCATCGTAAATACCATCATGTTCCTTTGCCAGGTTCCGCAATTCATTGGCTACAGGGTGGATAAAATTTAATTCAACTTGCTCGCGTCTGTAAACAACCAATTCATAGGGCGCAGACTGATTGTCGACAAATTTTGCACTGTTCATTTTAAAACCCAATTCTTCACAAGCCAATTTAAAGCAGTTGAGTTCCCCTTCCTCTTTGAAATAAATAAAATGCTCTACCCTTCTAGGAATCTGTAAATTGTCTCCGGATTCCTGAAGCCTTTTTACAAGGTTTTGGTCCGACATAAAATCCAATATTTCACCCGATGGATAAAGAAAGTCTTTGTAGCAATTCCAATCTTTGTCGGGACTAATTTTCACGCCAATCTTTTGATCGGGAAAAGTCGCCGCTGCAAACTCTTTGATCGAATCGGCAAAATTGTTGTCTTCCTTTAAGTAAAAGTATTCTATCCTTTCATTATTGTGCAAAAATGAACCGACAAGAATTCCATCTCTATTTTCAAGCACATAATTCATTAATCGCTCGCTGATTTCATAAACAGACTCGAGGCTTTCTGCTTCAGGAAAACCATCATCCATTCGGCTTTGAAAGCCAACTCCAAGAATCAGCAAAATCGGATAATCTGCAAGTGGAGCTGATTTAATTAAATCCAATCTTAAAGTCGTTGAACCAGGTTTATTATTTTCATAATTGGCAACGTAGGTATCCCAATTTTCCATCTGTTTTGAATATTTTGTTTGGATATAATAAAGATACTTCTAATCTAGATATTAGCCGCTAGGTAAAAAGTATTTTTATTGAATGAGCGATTATTCCTATCATCGACCTATTTTGACCTATCATGGAACAAAAAAAAGCTGCCAACATTGTTGTTGGCAGCTTTCCTGTTATTTTATCTATTTATAAACTAATTTTCCTCACCATCATCTTCTGGCTCAGGCTGCGGAATTTCACTTTTGCTTTCCCCCTTATCATCCAGCAATTCTGAATCCAATACATTTGCCATTATAAACAATTTGGTTGGATAATCAGATGCATTCGTAAAAACAGAGATCGACTTTGTCATCATTCCGGGCGTCCAAGAGTTAAAGTTAATTTTGATGTCTCCAGTTTCACCAGGCATTATTGGTTCCTGCGTATAAACAGGAGCTGTACAGCCGCAAGTGGTTTTAACATCCAAAATAATGATTGGGGCAGTACTTACATTGGTAAAAGAAAAACTGGTCTCTACCTTATCGAAAGTATAAATTCGTCCAAAGTTATGAGAAAGTCGTTCCCAGTCAATTTGTTTGCCGTAAATAAATTTTACAACACTAGAATCAGTCGAAATGCTTGAGTCTACTCCCAATTCTAGATCTTCAACATCTGGTGTTATTTCCTGAGTTTTCTCTTGCGCAAAAGCGGCCAATGAGAAAAGCAGTGTAAAGGCGATAAGTGAAATTAATTTATTCATAGTGGTTTTATTCTTCTTTAGCTAAGACCGTTCCATTGAAGGAGAGTTTAAGATTGTCCTCAGAATTCGAAAAAACGGTAATTGACTTGTTAAATTTACCAACTTTTTTCGCATTAAAGGTAGCAGTTACAAAAGCTTTTTCTCCTGGAGCAATTGGCGCTTTGGTCCATTCAGTAGCTGTACAACCGCAAGAAGCTTTAACTTCCGTTAAAATCAATGGTTCATTACCTGAATTTTCTAATTCAAATTTGTGTTCGACTGGCACATTTTGAGCTATTTCCCCAAAGCTGTGGCTTGGCTTAACAATAGAAATGAACGGCTTATATTGGGACTGCGAATCCTCCACCAAAGTAACCGAATTACCTATATTATTTTTAGCAGATGTGCTATTATTTGTCAAGAATAGAATAATAGCAAGGACGGAAAGAATAGAAACTAATTTTAAAATTTTCATTTTGTTAAATTTGAAGAAGCCGATAAGGCCTCCATGTTAAAAAAAAATAGTGTGCAGCACTGTTGTAATTACCAAACAAATCTATAACTAAAACCTTAGTTATGCAACTATAGTTTTAGTTTTTAACATTGATTAAGGTCTAATAGAAAATATTTATCGATTGAGCAGGCCGTTGGCCTCTGGTCATTTGACTTCAAAAATCACTTGCATTATTTTTATTGATTTGTAAGCATTAACAAGGAGGAATAAATTGAAAAAGGGTATACTTATTGGCTTAGAAGCCGATTTATCAAGCAAAAACAGATGGATGTAAGCAGGAAGTAGATTTTAAAGTCAAAAAATGCTGAGGGCAAAAGGTTTTAGATTTTAGCGAAGTGTTGACTGAAGCTGTGATTTTAATTGATAAATCATAAAACACATTATAAATGAAATGCTTTTTTACAATTTGCTCGGCAATCTGCTATTTTTAATCATGGATCTAATGTCTTGTAGTTCAGAAGCTTACAAAACCAAAAACGCCGCAAAATGAATATTCATTTTGCGGCGAATGGTATGTTGGCCTACCTGGACTCGAACCAAGACTGACAATACCAAAAACTGGAGTGCTACCATTACACTATAGGCCAATCAAATTGTGGGGCAAAGATAAAATTGTTCGGGGGATTTTTGCAAATCTATCACGCAATTTTTTCAAAAAAACTTTCCACAATTTGATAATCACCTGAAATACACCCAATTAATATTTAAATTTTGTGCGATCTAGACCTAAAATTGATTTTAAATCCCACCAAGTCCTCCACAATTGAATCAATTTTTGTGATTCTGCATTTCAAACTACTTTCTTATAATTATATATTGTTGTAATTTTGTGCAGATTTTAGATATGTTCTGGATAATTAAAATTTTCAATTTTGCCAAAACCTGTATTACACAATAAAGTAGACCGAAAGGTTTTAAAAGCCGAACTGGAAAAAAGGGCTGTTGAAAGGACTACCCTATCCTTTTACAAATACGCCAAAATTGGAAACCCTGATTTTTTCAGAGACCATTTGTTTATTGAATGGAGCCAAGTTGAAGTTTTTGGAAGGGTATATGTTGCCCATGAGGGCATCAATGCACAAATTTCTGTTCCAACTGAATTGTTCGAAGATTTTAAAACAATATTGCATGAAGTTGTCTTTTTAGATGGCGTTCGCCTAAACATAGCAATTGAGGACGATGGCAAATCATTTTACAAACTCAAAATTAAAGTCAAAGAAAAGATTGTCGCTGATGGACTCGATGATAAAAGTTTTGATGTAACTGATTGTGGGACGCATGTCAATGCAAAAAAATTCAATGAATTAAGCGAGGACAAGGACACCATCATCGTGGATATGAGAAACCACTATGAAAGTGAAGTTGGACATTTCGAAGGTGCGATCTTGCCTGATGTTGATACCTTCAGAGAAGAATTGCCGATAGTAGAAAAGATCCTTGATGGGAAAGAAGAAAAGAATATTCTAATGTATTGCACAGGCGGCATACGCTGTGAAAAGGCCAGCGCTTATTTCAAGCACAAAGGTTTTAGCAATGTTTATCAATTGGAAGGTGGAATCATAGAATACGCCAGACAAATCAAAAAAGAAAATTTAGAAAGCAAATTCAAAGGCAAAAATTTCGTCTTTGACGACCGATTGGGCGAAAAAATTACAGACGACATTATCAGCAACTGCCATCAATGTGGCGATGCTTGTGATGTTCATGTAAATTGTAAAAATGTGGGCTGTAATCTATTGTTCATTCAATGCGACAATTGTAAATCCAAATTTGAAGGTTGTTGCAGCGACGATTGCAGGACAATTGCTCGCTTACCTCAAGAAGAGCAACAAAAGATCAGACAAGGAACAGAGCAGAAGAAAAGATATTTCAAGAAAGGAAGATCCGAAAATTTGCCGTTTAAGCAGTAGAAAGGCAATTATGGCTGCCCGACGATTGATTCTTGCTACCGAGCCGTTGGGCTTTATCGTCTTCGGCATTTTCCTTAGGCATTATTGTATTGAGTTTTATTCCTCTTTTCGATCAATTTTTCTTCTTCGAAAAAAAACCACCATTGAAACGGATGCTCGCTTGCATCTAAAATTAAAGTCAGTTTTTTTATAAAAAAATTCCGATTAAAGCTTAAAATTGATTTTAACAAATCAAGTACAGATTTATTAAGCTTACACTTCGAATCAGCTCTAATCAGCTTATGTATAAAAGAAGGAACAGAGCAACCATTGCTCTATTGGAAGTAAAACAAAATGATAGTACAAACGCTCTGTTCCCCTAA
>CALBCY010000155.1 GCA_937927195.1 uncultured Chitinophagales bacterium | reverse complement strand
AATGACTGTTCTTTTGGTAAGCCATGATGTTGGTGAAATTTTAAAACTTTCCAATGAAATGATTGTTCTTGAAAACGGTTTTATTTCAAAAAGAGGAAAAGCAATCGATGTATTCAGCAATAAAAAAGTAAGCGGCAAATTCCAGTTTATTGGTGAAATAATTTCTATCAAGAAACAGAATTTCATCTTCATTCTCTCTATTTTGATTGGTCAAGATCTCGTCCAAGTCGTGGCAGATGAGTCGGAAGTGGATCAGTTTTCTATTGGCGATAAGGTCTTGGTTGCATCGAAGGCATTTAATCCGATTATTCAGAAGGTTTGAACTCGCTTGTGCTTGCGCTTGCCTGTTCGCGACTACATAATTGAAAATTTGTAGGATGCGTAAATATATTTAGGCCTCTGGCCTACCGTTCTTTTCTTGCTTTTTTTTCTGACCATTTCGTGATGCTTTTTGTCAAGCTGGAACTTGCCACTAAGCACATAGGTTTGGTGAGGGTTAAGACGAAAAATTACTTTATCTTTGTTTCAATATGAATCGGCTATTAACATCTTGTTTCATTCTTTTCCTGATTGGTCTAACAGCTTGCCATAAACAAGCAACTAAACAATCAACCAATATGGATTGGCTGCTGGGCAGCTGGGAAAGGCTTAATAGCTCAGCGGATCAACAAACCTTTGAGCATTGGCAAAAAGGACCAAATAATACCTATCTGGGATTCGGCTATACACTTCAAAATCAAGATACCGTCTTCAAGGAAAACATGAAGCTCCTTCAAATTGAAAAGCAATGGAAGCTCGAAGTTACTGGCGTGCATGAACAAGCTGTTTATTTCACTTTCACCAAGCAAAGTATAGACGGCTTTACCTGTGAAAATCCTGCTAATGAATTTCCAAAGATTATTTCATACAAATTGAAAGAGGGAAAATTAATGGCTGAAATTTCAGGTGGAGCTGATAAAATAGATTTCAATTTCAAAAAGATAAATAAGTGAAAAAAGCAGAAGACCTAATAAATTATTTGAATCTACAAGCACATCCGGAAGGTGGCTATTTTAAAGAAACTTACAGAAGCAAGGGTTTGATTGAGCCGTCCAATCTTTCGGGCAATTACGATGGTTCCCGCAACTACTCGACTGCCATCTATTTTTTATTGACCTCAGAATCTTTCTCTGCTTTTCATAAAATTAATCAGGATGAGTTTTGGCATTTCTATACTGGTTCTCCTATCCGCTTGCATATGATTTCACCAAAAGGAGAATACACTTTTGTAATCATTGGCAATGACTTGGAGGCTGGTCAGCACTTTCAATACTATGTTCCAGGAGGCTATTGGTTTGCCTCTGAAGTCGTCAATGAAGATGGCTTTTCTTTATTGGGTTGTACGGTTGCCCCAGGATTCGATTTCAAGGATTTTGTTTTAGCGGATCGTGGGAAATTGATTGAAGCATTTCCAGAACATGAAGTGGTGATAAAAAAATTGACTCGCTAAGATTTATTTTGTCAACGCAAAGACGGAGAGACGCAAAGAAAGTACGCAAAGTTTTTTCTTAAGGCAAAGACGGAGAGACGAAGAGACGCAAAGGGAGTACGCAAAGGGGTAATTTGACCAATATATTCAAAAAAAGTGCTTTAGATTTATCTTAAAAACAATAAACCTAAAGCACAATTTGACTAAAACGAAAATTTCTTATTGTGGGATATCTGTATCAAAATTCACAGCAACGAATTCTCCTACCCCCATTTCATCGCTTCCTAAACCAAACAAACTGCGGTTAACCTTAGCAGTTCCTTTGACATGAAGTGGGTTCATACTTGTTACAGTAAAATCACTGCTCAATACCTGATTAAGTCCCTTCATACTCAATTTCATATCTGCCGTATAAGAATCGCCAGAAACTTTTTTCACATTGCTGATGTCTATGGTAGCAGTAGTATATTTTTCAATATTAAAGAAGTCTGGTGCTTTTAAGTGGGCAGTAAGATCATCGTTTTTTTCCCAAATAGAAGTCAAGTCAACTTTTAAGCTTGCACTTAGGCTTTCGATGTCTTTCTTTTTCATATTGACTTCTGAAAAATGCCAATCTTTAAAAGTGCCCTGCGCCTCATAACGTTCATTGGCGGCTTCAAAATTAATTTTTCCTCCAGTGTTGAAAGTTCCGACTTTTGCGATCATGTCCTTAGAGACATTTGACTTTTGAGCGTCCGTCTTAACTGCGGCTGTCTTAGGAGAGCAAGCCCAAAAGGATAAAAAGGCAACAACGGATAATAATACGATAAGTTTTTTCATTGATAAAAGTATTTTAAATAGACTCGATAAGATTAAATTTCATATAAAATTGTAAAATGTCCTTGGCTGGTGATGGGCCATCTGGACCTTTTAGTTTAAATTTCTCAAATAAGGGCAATTGGAAATCACATTTGACTGCCAGTTTCATAAGCCCTTCTTCTTGGATGGCTTCTATGATGGTCTCTACGTTCACAGGAATTGAAATTCCCAACATCGTAAAATTACCCAAAACAATTAACTTCTGTGGTTTTCCAAACATTAAAGGTTCACTATTTCCTTGAATCTCTATAAACTCAAAATGGGCATCAGGAAAGATTGATTGCTTAAGCATTTTATTTTGCACTTCATTGTCAAAGTCTTTCGCCCCCATTGTCACATCACCAATGTTGACTTTAAATTGCCCACTTGCATTCTTCATCGACAAATCTTCCCCCAAAGTCATTTCACCATTAAGTGCCTTTACTTCTCCTGCATAATTGTCGACTGGCGATAAAAAACTAAAGACCATTATAGGTTCTTCAATTATAGGTTTTTGTTCAACTTCCCATTTTCTTGCCACAGAGATATTGGGATCCAAAATGGCTTGTTCTTCGTTTTTAGCAGAAACAATTTCCAAGCCAAGAGATTCCCAGGATTCAATTTTTGTAGTTTTTTGAACGATCTGAAAAGCATCTCCGTTTGTGGATTGCTGAATGTGCTGAAGGATGACCTCTTCAATTATTTTGCCTATTTCTTTAAATCCTTTCGCTCTCTTTTTCCATTTAAAAGGAGGAATGATTGGCTCCAACTTTCTGCTGATCGGTTTGATACAATTGTATTGAGAGAATATTTCATAAGAGACTGAAAGCTTTTTTCTTTCATCTAAATAGGGATAAATATTGAAATAAAAACTTTTGGTATGTTGATTTAATTCTTGGCTATCTTTCAATTGGAAGTTTTGCATTCCAGAGGCAATCGCCAAATGTGTATTATTAACAAAACTCAAAGAATCAAAGCCATTGACTTGCTCCCCTTTTAAACTGGTAATTTTTATGGGAGCAATGATGTCAGCTTTGCCATTATTCCAAACCAGAATATCTTTTTTAATACTGGTTTCGTTCTTTTTATGGCTTAGTTTAGAAGTGCGTATGAAATTTCTGATTCTCGAAATATTGGAATAGCGCCCGTAATATTTTGATCGCCCTAGATCGTTTTGGAAATAAATACTTGGAAGTGTAGTGATTTCTGAAGGCAATCCATCTTGATCTTCTTTTATAATATATTCAAGGTTCATCTCGTCTGCCAAGCCCTTGATCTCATCAAAATGTTGCTGCTGAATAAGCGGTTTTTCGCCATCAACAAATAGGATGAGCTGATCAGCTGGTGAAACAATAATGAAATGGAAAAATACCCAACTCATTAATCCCATTATACTGCCTAAAACAAATTTTGATACCACTTTTTTCTTTTAATGAAATTTTAAAGACTTGAGATTTGAAGCTAGATTTCAGACTAATTATTAGACTAATATTCTATCTAAGCAGAACATTTTCAATATTTTACAACAGAATAAATATCCAAAGGTTTAGGCAAATTTTAACAGTGTGATTTCAGGATGGCAATGCCTCACAAGCCGAAACCTCCTTGATGCCAATATATTTCCAATGTTATTATCTGCTATTATCTAGTTTTTATAATACAAAGTGAAATTAATACTTTGAAATGGATTTTTAGCCATCTATGATTGCCCCTTCTTTCATTCCTAGCAACCTTAAGGTACAATTAACTATATTTAATATCTGAACACAAAGCAAAAAGACAACAGGGTCTCTCTACACTGTCTGCGTCCATGACGCTGTCGGCCTTGATTCAGTAAAAGGCAGAATTTATTTTTAACGACTGCAACAAAGTTCACTTTTCTTGCACCATTAATAATAGAAGCCAAAATGGAAAGCATTGAATGAACAAAAAATTATAAAAGCTTGTCTCAAGGGAGATCGCAAAGCGCAGTTTCAATTGTATGAAACGCACAAGATTTATCTCTTCGGACTTTGTATGCGATATGCTAAATCTCGCTCAGAAGCAGAAGATATGCTGCAAGAAGGATTTTATAGAATACTCAAAGACCTCAAACAATTTTCAGGTGATGGAGACCTAAGGGCTTGGATGCGAAGAGTGATGATCAACTCTGCTTTGATGTACATTCGCAAATACCACAAAATCAGTTATGCCGAACTCGAAATTGAATTGACCGATGAAAGTCTTTTAGCAGATATGTCGCTCTTTTATGGCGACCGGTCAAAGGCCATCATTCATTTAATCAGACAATTACCTATTTCTCAACAAACAGTTTTTAACCTACGGGCCATTGATGGTTATTCCTTTAAGGAAATAGCAGAAAAAATGGGAACAAAGGAAGCAACACTTCGGTCGCACTTCCTAAGGGCAAGAACAAAACTTCAATCACTGTTAAAAAAAGAACTCAACGAGAATGGATAATAATCAAAATAATAAAATGGAGGAATTTTTCAGGAAGTCTCTTGAACAATTCAACGACAGTCCTTCTGACTTGGTTTGGGAGGATATTAACACTCGCCTTGACGCAGATTTGCCATTTTACCACAATTGGACAAGTTGGTTAAAGCAGATCTTACCTGTCTTAGTCGCTATGGGAATCGTAGGCATAGCATATTTCCAAATCAATCAAAAAGTTGAAGGACTTGAGAACCAAATTGCGACCCTACAAGAAACTTTGGACCAACAAAATGAATCCAATGCAAAGGATGAAAAGACAAGCAATTTCACCATTGCCCAAAAATCACCAGTGCAGAATGCTTCAGAAACAAAGAGCGATTTGAAAGCGATTTCAATAAACAACAACAAGCCTAACATTGATAAAACATCGAAGAAGATTGAGCCTAGGAAGAATAATGAAAACAATAAAATTTCCGGACTAGCAAGCATGGATCAAACTCGTAAAAGGATGGATGAAATTTCACAAAGAAATGAAAATGGAACCACAAAATCAAAACCTGGCCAGGATGAAATTTCAAGAAAAAACAGAAGCAATAATGAAATAAATAGTGGAAGCAATATTGAAAGCAATATTGAAAGCAATAGTGAAAGCAATAGTGAAATGGCTTTAAATAGTGTTCCACTAAATGACAATGAAAGTTTGAAGACAAAGACTTCGGATTTCGAAAGCAAGATAGAAACTGCCGCCGAAGAGGAGGAAATTTCATCCCTCAAAGAAGAAATTATCTCCCCAACGAATTCAAATTCAGCGCAGCAATCAGTTGAGAAAAGTTTCGCGAATAACAACACCAACAATAAATGGCATGAACAGGTTGATGCAAAAATGGAAGATGGCAATGAAACAATAAGCGAAACCGAGATAAATGAAAACAAGCCAACTGAAATAGAGTCGGATAATAATTCAAATGAGGCAAGACAAATCAATGCTGACAAAAGAACAGTTGAAAAGCTTTCAGTAGAAACTCAATCTGAAACAACCAGCCAAACTGAATTCGAGGAACAGAAATTGAGTTCTGATGAAATTTCACAAACTTCAAGAATCGAACAAACTGAAGCTAATAAAAACACAAATGAAAACACAAATAAAAACAACGATATCAATAACGATAACAACATAGAAGAAACTCAAATTGATTCATCTACTGAATCCATCGACGAATCATTGGTTGAGATAGAAAACAACACAAAAGATAGTCTTGCTGAAAATTCAAATAGCCAAACTAGGGAAGCAAAAGATTTGAAAGATCAGCTTAAACAAAAAGCAAAGAAAGACCAACAGTTTGCGAATGAACTGCAAAACAAACCTGGCAACAGTTTTAAAAAATATGGAATAAAAATGCCAAAATACAATCCATCTTATTCATTCGGAATAACTGCCTTGATTGGCGATACTGATGTTCCCAATGACGCAGACTTTAATTTGGTTTATTCCTATGGCTTCAAGCATTCATTTCATTTCAACAAAAATATAGCCTTGACGAATGGCATCATTTATTCTGATCAGACTTACAAGGTGCAAAATTCTGGCTCCATTCCAAACAATATCCCTGATGAAATAATTGTCAATTATTTTGGATCAAATAATATTGACATTGAAGAACCCATTACTAAAATCATTGTCCAGTCTCGATACCTGGATATTCCTTTGGGATTAAAGGTCAATCTTTTTCATACTCCAAAGAACCTAAGTTTTTACATGGCACCATGTTTTGTTTCAAAATTATACTTCCCACAGAAATTTGAAGGGGAATCAGAAGCAGGTTATCATTATGGATTCGTCGATGGAAGTTACTGGTTGTACTTTGGTTCAGGTCGAATGGAAATTGGATTGGAAAAAGCCATCGCCAATAAATTATCCCTTGAGGTTGGTATTTGGGGAGAAAGATCATTTATACCATTAGGAGTAGAGAATCAGGACATAACGATGTTTGGTTTGTCTGCCTCTTTATTATTTGGAAAGTAGATCTTTCCACTACGGTCGAGATAAAAAAGTCCATGCGGTTTTAGAGGAAGATTTCGGACATTATATAAAAGTTCGTCGAAAATCATAAACATTAGATAGAACATTCCGAAACGACGAATTGTCAAATTATTATAATTAAAAAAAATGAAAAACTTAATAGCCTTGTTTTTAATGGTCCTTTTGTTCTCTTCTTCTTCTTGCGAAGTACAAATTACGGGCTGCGTGAATGGTGAAGGAACTACCACAAGCAGAGTCATTACAATGGATGAAATTGATAAAATTGATTTGTCCACAGATGCAAAAATCTACATAACTGAAGGTTCGACACAAGAAATAAGAATTGAAGCCTCGGATGAAGTGATTAATGCCATCGTGGAGAGCTCAAATGTAGATGGTAGCAAATGGACCATTGAAATCGATGGCTGCAGCAGAAATATCAATGCAACAATTTATGCAACACTATTACATGTGGAGAGTCTGGACATTTCTGGTGATGGCTCAATATTCATAGACAGTACATTCAACAATATTGATAAAATAAATCTCGAAATTGACGGGGATGGATTGATGGATGTAAATTTAAATATAGTTGAAAAAGTAGACATCGAAATCAAAGGGGACGGCAGCATCTTTGTTGATGGTGTCACTGATCAGCAAAGCATTGAAATTTCCGGAGATGGAACAATCAAAAACCATGATTTGATCAGCAAATCTTGTGATGTTAAAGTATCAGGAGATGGAGAAATAGAAATAAATGTTACCGAAACGCTTAATCTTGACATCTCAGGTGATGCAAGCATTTGCTACAAAGGAAATCCAACAGTCAGTCAGGATATTTCAGGAGATGTCACTATTACTGACTGTAATTGACAGGCTAAATATTGGTACTAAGTATTGGGTACAAGAAAAATCATGGCTTTCCTTTGTGTTTTCACCAAAGGATCGGGTGAGCTTTTATGAAACGAAGCAAAAATGCTTAATTTAAGGGGCATCATTAATTAAACAATGCCCTTTTGGTCATAAGACCAAAAGTAAGCGCCATAAGACCAAAAGTAAGCGGGTCGTAAGACCAAAAGAATGCACATAAAACCAAAATAAAGCTATTTTTTGATTTGAGAAAATGTCCAATATTTTAGAATAAAAAAAATAAAAAAAACCTTAAAAAAAATTCACAATGTTCCAACCCTTCAAATAATACCAAGTCTTTAATTATAGAAATCAATAGGGTTGGGCTTTAATAAAAATCCAAAAACCTCAAATAGCTAACAAATCAAATAACCATGAAAAAGATCATTTTCTTAACAGGAATCCTATGTCTGTTATCGAGCACTTTTTGCTCAGCTCAACAAGCAAATCAAACAATTAGAGGAAAAGTTTTTGACCTCGAAAACAAAATGGAACTAATCGGTGCCAATGTTGCTGTCAAGACTGACAATGACTTATTGGGCGCCAGCACTGACTTGGATGGTTCATTCAAAATAGAAAATGTTCCTGTAGGCCGTGTCAGCATTGAAATAAGTTACTTGGGTTATGAAACTCAGAACATGAGCAGCGTTTTGATCACATCCGGAAAGGAAATGGTTCTTGAAATAGGGCTGATCGAATCGACAACAACCATGGATGAGGTAGTCGTTAAGGCCAGTGCGCAAGAGGACAAGACCAAAGCGCTGAACAGCTTTGCAACCGTAAGTTCTCGAACTTTCTCGGTTGAAGAAACTTCCAGATATGCGGCGGCTTCTTTTGATCCTGCGAGAATGGCTCAAAATTACGCAGGTGTCAGCATCGGAGCAGGCGCTGATTTATTCAATGAAATAGTTATTCGTGGCAATTCACCTGGTGGTGTTCTTTGGAGATTAGATGGCATAGAAATTCCCAATCCCAATCATTTTGGGGCTATGGGGAATTCGGGTGGAGCAATTAGTATGTTGAGCAGCAGTACGCTTAGCAACTCTGACTTTTATACGGGCGCTTTTCCCTCAGAATTTGGCAATGCAACTTCTGGAGTTTTTGATTTGAACATGAGAAAAGGAAACAATCAAAAAAGAGAATATTCATTTATGTTTGGAGCGCTTGGTGTAGAACTGGCTGCTGAAGGCCCTTTCAGTAAAAAAAGCGGCGCTTCCTATTTGATCAATTACAGATATTCAACTTTGGCACTCTTGCAAGCAACAGGAATCAACCCAACTGGTGATGTTTTACCAACCTACCAAGACCTATCTTTCAAGTTACATTTCCCAACCAAGAAAGCTGGTAATATATCCATCTTTGGATTGGGGGGCAACAATCTAGCTGCAGAAATACCAGCACAGGATTCAAGCATGTGGGAATACCAAAGCGACCGAGAGGGATTTGACGAGGTACAAGACGTTGGAACAGTTGGAGCCACACATAGATTGTTGTTGTCAAACAACAGCTATTTGAGAACAGTCGTTGCTGGTTCTTTTGAAAGAGTGGTTGACAATAGCTTTACTCTTGACGACAATTACAATGAAATCAGTGATTATGCAGATGAAGTAAAACAAACTACCTATAGAGCAAGTACGATGTACCACAATAAATTGAACGCAAAAAACAGTATGCGTCTTGGTGGAATTTATTCTGCTAAAAAATTCAATTTCTTTTATGAAATTCCAAATGAAGAAGGCAAATACGAGCGTTTTTTAGAAAGCGAGGGGAGTTCAGGATTTGTTCAAGCCTTTGCACAATGGAAACACAGATTCAATGACGACCTTACTTTAAATACAGGATTGCATTATTCCTTGTTGACTTTGAATAACAAAATGGCGATTGAGCCAAGGATGGCGCTGACCTGGAAAATGAACAACAGACATACCTTAAGTGCTTCTGTGGGTATGCATAGTAAAATGGAACACCTTGCGCTGTATACCATCAATGGAATAGACGATGATGGAGATGTAATTAAGTCAAGGAAAAATCTCGGTTTGACCAAGTCGATCCACAATGTAATTGGATACGATTTTGTTATCAATCCACAGTTGAGATTAAAGGCAGAAGCTTATTACCAGCACTTGTATGACATTCCAATACTTTCAGATCCAAACTCAAAATTCTCCATTCTAAACACTTACGATATATGGGATTATATAGGAATGCCTGATGCGGTTTCAGATGGCCAGGGAAGAAATGTCGGATTGGATTTAACCCTAGAAAAGTTCTTTTCACAACAGTATTATTTCATGCTTACCGGCTCATTGTACGATTCAAAATACAAAGCGAAAGATGGCAAATTTTACAACACCAGATTCAATGGCAATTACATGTTAAACGTTATGGGTGGGAAAGAATTTACAGTAGGAAAGAAAGACAACAGCATCTTTGGATTGAATGCTAAATATGTAATGTCAGGAGGAAACAGATATACAGCGGTGAATCTAGAAGAATCGATAGCACAAGATGATACAGTTCGTGATTTGGACAATCCGTTCGGCGTTCGTTCAGGAGTTTATTACAGATTTGATGTTGGTATCAGCTTTAAAATAAACAAAAAACGTTTGACGCATTCTATTATGCTGGACATTCAGAATGTAACGAACAGAGAAAATGTGGCTTCTAAATATTACAACGAAGAAGCGCAAAGAATCGAGACGGATACACAAACTGGGTTGTTCCCATTCTTTAACTACCGAATAGAGTTTTAAGATTCTATGAGCCCTATGTGTTCTATGTGGTTAAAAATTTGAACCACATAGAACACATAGTACACATAGTTTATATTGCGACGGCTTGCTTCAACTCAACAATAACCTCATTAGAAGATTCTGGGATTCTTTTATCCATAATACCAAACCAAAGTGGAGGAACAAAAAATTCAAAATAGCCAATGGATAAACAAATAGCAATTATTCCTCTGGACAGTCAGATTGCTCTATGTGATCTATGTGCCCTATGTGGTTATAAAATTGAACCACATAGAACACATAGAACACATAGT
>CALBCY010000154.1 GCA_937927195.1 uncultured Chitinophagales bacterium | reverse complement strand
TGAACTTCATCCACTCCAGCATCACGATTCAAAATATTAACTGAAAACTCAGTTTTTATAGTTTTCTTTTCAGAATAAAACTCGCTGACTTGATTTAATATATTTTGCGCTCTTTCGTCAATTTGAGCATTCAATATAGTTACTGAAGCAAAAAGTATAAGGCTTAAAAAGGGAAGGATCTTCCTTGTCATCTCTTCGATTTTTTAATGTTTTTAAAATTTCAAACTCAATAACTAAGACTGTTGAAAGTTGATTTGGTTTGAAAGGATACAATATATTTCGCAAAGGTAAGGTTTTATTTCGTTTTGGGTTGAGGCAAGGCCTTGATTGCAAAATGCTTTTTGAGTCGCCTTGGTCGGCAATTTTGACCTTTTGGATTTTATGGCTTCAATTTTCAAATGAAATTCTATCCAAAAAAAAACAGAATCTAAAATGTGCAGTCAATGGGTGAGCGCGTACATGATGATGTTTACCCCAAATCGTGTATTGTCTTTGACTAGGAATCTTTTATTCTTGAAATGGTAATCCCATTCACAGCCGTAGTCTTTGTTGCTGTATAAAAGTCCGATTTTTCCTTTGACTTCGATGGCTTTAAGATAATCGTGAACGAGATCGTCCCCCCATCCATTTAACTCAAATGAGGTTGTTGGAGGGCCTTTGTCAAATTTGAAAAAGGAGGAATAAATAGGATGATCGTTGGAGATTTTTTTTAGAGCATCCGCTCCAAACAATTCGACCATTTGTTTTTCAAATGATTTTGCAAATAATCCATCGATGTCATGATTGCAATCATCAACAAAAATGAATCCTCCATTGAGCACATAATTTTTGAAATTATTTTTTTCAGCTTCGTTAAATTCAACCAATTTGTGTCCGCTTAAATAGCAAAAAGGACAATTGAAAATTTCATCGGAATCTAAACGAACAATGTTTTCCTTTTCCTCCACTTCGATGCTCGTGTATTCTATCAAAGAATTCAATAGATTGGCCGGCATTCTTTGGTCTGTATTCCAATCTCCAGAATGGTATTGTAAGCGAGTAAAGAAAAAGGCCATCAAATGGGTATTCGGTATTCGATATTCGGTGTTGGGTTCGCTTGATTGTTATTCATTTTAAAACATAGTGTTTTGTTTGATGAACACGAAGACTCAAAGTCACGAAGGCAATGTACATTCAATTTATATACTTCCAATCGTTCCAATTCCTAAATTGCATCAGAAAGACTGGTGAATGTGAAATCATTTATCTTCATTGGAGGAACCAGGTTTCCATCAATTCTTGTCGGTTTCCCCAAACGCTCTAAGTTGTTGAGCATTATAATTGGACTTTCATTGAATCTAAAGTTCTTGACAGGATATTTAATTTTACCATCCTCCACATAGAAGGTTCCATCACGGGTCAAACCAGTATAGAGCAAGGTTTGACGATCAACTGAACGAATGTACCAGGTACGCGTAACGAGTATTCCTTTTTTTGTGCTTTTTATTAAATCTTCTAAAGAATCGTCGGTTCCAGACATGATAAAGCCGTTTGGATATGGAACAGGATCAACCCCTTTTTCCTTGGCCCAATAACGACCGTAGAACATGTTTTTAGCAACTCCTTCTTTAATGATGTCCATCTTATTTATCGGCAATCCAGATCCATCCCAAGTTGAAGTTGGAATTTCATCATTCATTGGATCCGCATAAATATTGATTCTTGGATCTACCAGTAGTTCACCCAATTTTGTTTCTCCATCCTTTTTGGACATGAAGCTCCTACCCTCTTCAGCAGATCTTGCATTCATGCTGTAGATCATGTTCTCGATCAAACCGACAGAAGCAGCAGGTTCTAGGATAACGGTATATTTCCCAGGTTCAAGTGTTACGGCTTCTTTAGAATTTAAAGCTTTGTCGATTGCGATGCTTGAGGCTTTAGCAGTATCTAACTTAGTGATGTCATTAAAATCTCTTGTAACCCAACCAGAGCCAGTTCCATCTTCTGTCCTCATTGTAACAGTAAAATCTGCGAATGAACCTTTTCTATAGGCAAACAAGCCCTTTGAGTTGGACATGGATCTAAAATAAACTCCATCCTCCAAAAAACCAGCAGCAATCAAACCTTTGGCCTTTGCAGGTTCAATACTGTCCATTGCAGCTTGGGCACGAAAGTCAGGATTAATTTTAGCTGTAGATTCAAAAAAGCCCTTCGCCTCTTTGTATTCCTGAGGACCTAGAGGTTCTACAAATTCTGGATTTTCAGGAGATAATTTTGCCAATTCTTCGGCTCGGCCAACTGCACTTTTCAGCGCCTCATCAGATAGTTCATTTAAGGTAACTGTTCCCGATCTTTTTCCGAAACTCGAAGTAATTCTCAAACTGATATTTGAGGTTATACCACTTGTAGTAACATTGTTTCTGGCGTAGCGTATGTTTCCGATTTCACTTCCGCCCAATGCAACTGTACAATGATCAGCACTGGAAAAACCCAGAATTTTATCAAGGATTTTTTTCGATTCGTCTTGTGAAAGAATTGGCATATTATCTTATTTTAATTCGTTATTGCTATATCGTTATCTATTTAAAATCATTTCTTGTATTCAAGAAATTCTATTCGATTGTCAAAAGGGTCAAACAAAGAAAACCTATCCACATTTGGGATGGCGGTATCTTCTTTTATTTTCACTCCTTTTTCTATCAAATAACTTTTTACTTTCATCAAATTAATTACTTCAAAGGCTGGATGTCTTTTAGATTTGCCTTCGATAATTTCTGTTCCAATGTGAACTTGAATGTCTGCAAATTTCAACCAAAATCCTCCATTGGCTTTTAAAGGGTCGGGCTTTTCAATTTCTTCCAAGCCCAAAATTTCACAATAAAATTGCTTTGCTTTTGTCTCTTCATCTTTCGGGATGCATATCTGAATATGATCTAGTCTGACAAAGTCGATTTTCATATTTTTCTTGCTGTATTTATAACATTAATGTTGTCAAACCTAGTGGTCGATGAACCATGCGAAACTGCGCTTACCTGTCCTGGTTGCCCTTTGCCATCGAAGAATGATCCAAAGAATCTGTAATCATTTTCATCACAAATTTTACTACAAGAATTCCAGAACTCTTGGGTATTGGATTGATAGGCTACATCATTGATCATTCGGGTAATTTTACCTTCCAAAATTTCAAAGAAAGTGATTCCTCCAAATTGGAAATTATACCTTTGCTGATCTATTGAATAAGAGCCTCGTCCAACAACATAAATTCCTTTTTCTACATCGCTGATCATATCGTCTACAGAATACTTTTCTTTGCCTGGTTCCAATGAAACATTTGGCATTCTTTGAAACTGAATGCTGTCCCAACTATCGGCATAACAACAACCATGTGATTCGTCTTGATCGAGCATTTTTACTTGATCTCTGATCGCCTGGTAATTAACTAAAACACCATCGCGAACCAAATCCCACTTTTTACACTTTACGCCTTCATCGTCAAATCCTACAGCACCCAAAGTGTGTGTTTGAGTTTTGTCAGCAACAAGATTGACTATTTTACTTCCGTATTCAAAATTTCCAGCTTTCCATTTATCGATGGTTGCAAAGCTGGTCCCAGCATAATTTGCTTCATAGCCTAAAACCCTATCCAACTCAAGTGGATGCCCGACAGACTCATGAATGGTTAATCCCAAATGATGCGGTTCCATAACAAGGGAATATTTACCTGGTTCAACCGAATCAGCCGTTGTCATTTGTTTGGCTTGAATGGCGGCATTTTTAGCATCTTCTACAATGTCATAACTTTTATTGTAAAATATCAATCCTTCAACCGGACCAGCTATTTTATCTGAATCGTTGCCATCCATGTACTCGTATCCCATTCCCATTGGGGAACTTAAAGCGTCTCTGGTTTTAAATTTACCCGACTCTTTGTCAATACAAGTAACCGTAAAAGTTGGCCAGATTCTATGAACATCTTGATCGATGTAAGAACCTTCAGAAGAGGCAAAATATTTTTGTTCATTTACTTGAAAGAGAGAATTATTAATATAGCTTGCTCCATTGTCCATGGCCGCTGCATTTGCAGCTAGAAGCAATTCAACTTTTTCAGAAATTGGAACTTCCATCGCCTTCTTTTTCAGAGGCGTTTTCCAAGAAGTGGTACCATGTGGAACATTTGGTGCAAGCACCACTTTTTCTGTTTGTATTTTAGAATTGGCTTTAGCAATTGCAACAGCTTGTTCAGCTGCTTGCTTTATTCCATTCTCTGTAAAATCATTGGTAGCAGAAAATCCCCAAGTACCATCAACGATAACTCTAACACCTGCTCCAAAAGATTCAGTGTTGGTTACATTTCGTACTTTTTCTTCTCTAGTAAAAATATATTGATTGAGGTATCGTCCAATTCTAACATCGACATAACTTGCTCCTTTGGAAGTTGCAGTATTTAAGGCAATGTCAGACATTTTCTTTTTAAGGGCAATGTTGATTGGGCTCAGCAGTTGAGAAGCCGAAACATTGTTTCCAAAAATAGGTACATTGAGCATCACTCCACCAATTCCCACGCCACTCATTTGGATAAACTTTCTCCTATTCAGACCATTTTTCATTTGCTACAATTTTATGTCCAATATAGAATGGACTCTTTTAATTTTGTGAAAAGATACAAATAAGAATTATTATCCCCCTGTATTTTAAGAATTTTTAAGGTGTAGCCCTCCCTTTGTGTTTATCCGTTTGAGTTTATTAACACGAAGGCGCATAAACTCAGAGATTTTAGAATGGTTCTTAGCAAGAATGAAAAAAGAATGGAATTTATCTCAAGATTTTGAATTCGGTTCGGCGATTTTGTTGGCGACCCTGTTCTGTCTCATTGTCTGAAATTGGCTCAGATTCACCTTTACCATCCGACTTAAGTCTTTGGGTGGCTATTCCTTTTGAAGCCAAATAATCATAGACTGATCTTGCTCTTTTTTTGGACAAATTCAAATTCAATGCTTCATCACCTACATTGTCTGTATGACCAATGATTTCAACTTTTAGGTTTGAGTCTGTTTGAAGTAATTCCAAAATTTTATTCAATTCATATTTTGAAGATTCGAGCAATTCGGATTTTCCAGTTTCAAAGAATATGTTTTCAAGAATAAAGGAATCCGCCATTACAATTTTTTCAAGGAAAATATCCAATAAATAAGGTTCTTCCTCTTTTACCAAATCAGGTTCAAAATGATCAGAATATAAAATATAGTTTTCTTTAGATGCATTGAAAGCATATTTTTTATTGGCGGGTAAAATAACTAAAAAACTTCCATCATTTTCTTGTGAGTTGAGCGTATTGATTATTTCTCCTGTCTCTAGGTCAACAATTTCGATTTTAGCATTTAGAAAATCTTTAGATTCATCGTCCTTAACAATTCCTTTGACATAAGTTACATACTCTGCTCTTGATTCTTCTGGCAATTCAAACTGGAAAAGGTCAAATCCCTTTCCTTCTACATAAGAGGAATAATAAGCTGTTTTGCCATTTCTATCAACCATCAAACTATTTTCATTGGCGAAGGTGTTGATTGGATAACCCAGGTTTTCAATTCCTTCCCAGTTTCCATCGCTATTCATGGTTGCCATAAAGATATCAGCATCGCCCATTCCTGGATGTCCATTGGAAGAAAAGTAAAGTGTTTTGCCATCGGCATGCAAAAACGGGCATTGTTCGTCACCTGCAGTATTGATCCCTTCCATATTTATTGGCTCTTGCCAACGGTTGTCTATCAACTCGCTTTTCCAGATATCAATTCCTCCTTTCCCACCAGGTCTTTTACTAGCAAAAAAAAGGCTTTTGCTGTCTGCCGATATGCATGGTTGAGATTCCCAATGTTGCGTGCTTATTGGCAAGCCCAAATTGATTGGCAAGGTCCACTCTCCGTTTATTACATAAGAATAATAAATATCAAAACCTCCATTTTTTTGAGGATCTTTTTGGGCATAAAACATTCGATTGCCATCTGGTGAAATGCTCATTGCGCCTTGTTGACCCAAAGGGGTGTTAACAGGCAGTCCAAAGTTTTGAGCAATGTCCCAATCTCCTGAATCGTTTTTTTCTGCCCAGTAGAAATCTTCGTTGGGCAATTCTGTTACGAGCATTTTTCTTGTGAAAAATATTCTCGAACCATCTGCTGTGAAGATTGGAAGATATTCATCAAATTCTGAATTCAGATTGTCCGTCAGAGGAATGGGATTGAATGGCTTTTTATCTGCCATTAAATTTATTCTGTTCTTACAAATTTCAATTTGACCATTTATTCTTTCTGATTGCTTCTCGGTCAAATTTCCCTGATTAGAAGCCTTTTCGAATGCAGATAAGGCCTCCACTAGTTTTCCCCTGTCCAAATCTATCAGACCCATTTGATAATAAACTCGCCAACTTAGCTTTGGATCTATTTCAATCAATTTCAAGAAAACTGTTTGGGCTTCATCGAATTTTTCCTGTTTTAAAAGGATTTGAGATTTCAATTTCCAGGCATCGACGTATTCAGGGTAGATTTTAATTGCTTTTTCCAAAGATTCCATCGCCAAAACAGATTGTTGGGTAAGAAAGCTGGATTCAGCACTTTTATAAAGCTTTTCGGCCTTTTTCGGCACTTGTTGTCCATTTAAATGTAGGAAGCTCAGAGAGAGTATGAATAAGCAAAGACAAAGTATTCTCATTTATGGTATATAATTATCAATGTGGATTATCTAATTTTTGATGAAATGCCTTGGAACAGGTTTAACTGATCATTCAGCAAGACAATTAAATTTCAATAAAAACTAAACTAAAACATACAACTAACAAGTTGTTCAATTTAGAAAACGAGCTATTAGTCTCCATAGTATAGAGCCAACGATACTTAATAATATCATTGAAGTAATTGGAGCATAAAATTTAAAATTCTCCTTCTCAACTCTAATATCACCAGGCAATTTACCTATCCAGCCCAATTTAGAACCAAAAAAGTAAATTATCAGTCCAATTATCACAATCAGAATCCCGAAGAAAATTATGAATTTACCAGTTTGACTATTCATGGTTATAAATGGTTATCAATGTTTATCTGTTGTCATTCTATCTTTACCTATTAAGATTGTTGAGCTATTTAAGATTGTTGAGCTATTGGAGCAGTTATGCAAGAATTTGGTATTTGAAATGCATCTGTTAATGAAACAGAATAATGTCTTAGTTCGCCTGCTAATTTGCTTACTAATTTTGAAATCTGCTTGGTTTTCACTCCTTCCATGTAGTCATGTTCCAAATAGTAATCTTTTGATTGTTCAATTGTATACAAAGCATACAGGCATTTCATTTTATTAAGTAAAACCTTAAGTTCCTCGTCTTTAACATCCTGAATACCAGCGTGAAATGACTCTAGAATTACACGATCCATATAAGCCCTTGCTGTTACCAGCAAATGATTTTGGGTTTGAAGAAAGGCTTCAGCAGAATCTATTCCCGCTTTGATTTTTTTCTGTAATCTTCTCGCAACTGTCATTAAAAGATGATCCTCTCTATACTTTAAAGCTTGGAGATGGAAATCATAATCAAATAAATGTTCGCTTGATGTATTTCTTTTTATGATTGGATTCATTTCAGTCAATAAAAGCGAGGCTTGGTTTGAAATAAATTTCACGACACCCATGAAGTCCATTTTACCCATTTCCTTTTTAAATTCTGTTAGTCTTCCCTTGGCCACCAATTGAAGCAAAACAGTGTTGTCTCCTTCGAAAGTTGTAAAAATGTCTGTATCCGCTTTTAGATTAGCGAACTGGTTTTCTGCTATGTATCCGGCTCCTCCACAAGCTTCCCTGCACTCTTGTATTGTTTTAGTTGTGTTCCATGTGCTCAAAGCTTTTATTCCGGCAGCAAGGGCTTCAATTTCACGAGCATCCTCTTCTGTCTTATTGATAAAGCGATCCAACACGTATTTATGAGCAAAATCAAAAGCGTATGCTTTTGCCAGCAAAGGCATTAGTCTTCTCTGGTGAGTTGGATAATCCATTATAATGGTTTCTTGCTCCTCAGTAGTCGCAAACTGCCTTCTTTGATTGGCATAACGAATGGCTATGGTTAATGCTTTTTTAGCCGCACTTAATCCTGCCAAAGGAACTCCTACTCTACCGCCGACCAAGGTTCCAAGCATGGTAAAAAACCGTCTATTTTGGGATGGAATTGGGCTGGTATAGGTACCATCTTCAGAAACTTCTCCAAATTTATTGAGTAGATTGTCCATTGGTATTTCTACATTATCGAACCAAATTTGACCGTTGTCTACTCCATTTAATCCTAATTTCAAACCATTGTCTTCTATTCTAACTCCAGTTAGTAAATCACCATCGGCATTCCTAATTGGGACCAAAAAAGCATGCACGCCGTTTGACGCTCCGTTGCTTATCAATTGAGCAAACACACTTGCCATTTGTCCATGAACCGCTGCGTTTCCAATGTAAGTTTTGCGGGCATCATTGTTCGGTGTATTGATAATATAGGCTTTTTTCGCAGGATCGAAAGTGGCAGTGGTTTCAATGTCTTTTACATTTGAACCATGTCCATTTTCAGTCATAGCAAAACAACCAGGCAGTTCAAGACTACCGGTTTGAGGGAGGTATTTTGTGAAATGTTTTTCCGTACCAAGGCCTGCTATACTTCCACCAAAAAGTCCGAACTGAACTCCAAATTTTATTAGGGTGCTGATGTCATGATAAGCCAATATTTCGAAGATTGTAAAATAACCTTCCATATCTGCTTTGCCTCCTCCAGATTCAGGATAGGCGATGGCACCGTACCCTTGATCTGCAAGTAATTTACACCAAACATAGGCTTGATCTCTGTGTTTGTTTTTGTCCTCAAAAATTGTCAATTTGAATGCAGGATCACTTAGTAGGATTCTTACTTTGTCTTTTAAATCTGCTCTTCTTCCATCCAAGAGATCTTTCAACTCGTCCAAATCGAATTTGACAGGTTTGAAAGATTCCATCTTTTTTTGAATGGCAACTGGCTTGTCAAGCATTTCACGAACAGACTCTTGTCCTATTACACCCATTGCATCCTCTAATTCACGGAGGGCGTCCAGGTTAATATCTAGTTTAGAGATCGACTTTTTGTTGGAGGTAATGTTGGCCAATTTGAAGCCTAAGTCAGCGACGTTGATTTTGTCTTGGTCAGACATTTCAGGGGCATGTTCCTTTATGAGACTTTTCCATTCTTGAAGTTGCTGAACACTCGGCGAGTTCTGAGGATCAATTAGTTTGTATAAGGTTGATTTGTCCTCCTTACAAATCCAATCTTCGGCTTCAATTTTCTGTCTTAAAAATTTTATCTCGCTTGGCGTTAAGACATCATCCGCCCAAGCCAGATATAAAAAAGGGAGGAAAGCCATCAAACAAGGTGAAAAATCCATTCGTGCAGTCATAATTGTTGTTTATTGTAGTATTGAAACAGGACCGATCAATTCATTGTTGTAATCCAAAGCATTAAAAAGCATTCTAATTGATCGCTCTTATTTCAACATTGGTGAAACGCCAGTTGTTTATTGTTTAGACCAATTTATACGAAGAAATAACATAAATACTAATTTTCACGGTCTTTTTCACAAATGTTTGTAATTTTGCCATTGAAAGCGTCAGCGCTCTTAATCTTTAGCGAAAACCTTGAGATTCAGAGAGAAACGCAAATTACAGGATGGCAAATGTCTCGATAAAAAAAGCAAGATAAATTATGTCTTGATTCTATTCGTAGAATAGTTGTATTTTATTAGGATAGATAAATAAATAGAGCGATATTTGCCCGTCAAATTATAGAATTTAGAAAAAAAGTTGAGACATGTCAAGAATTTGTCAATTAACAGGTAGAAAGCCCATAACTGGTTTTAACGTTTCGCACTCGAAATCAAAAACTAAAAGATGGTTCCGTCCAAACATTCAAACGAAGCGCTTTTTTGTGCCAGAGTCAGGAAGATGGATTAAATTAAAAATTTCAAATGCAGCATTGAGAAATATCGATAAGAAAGGTATTTATCAGTATTTGAAAGAATGTGAAGCAGCCGGCTTTGATGTGCCTGCTTACAAGTAATTAAGTAAAAACAAAATCGGAAGGAAAAATGGCTAAGAAATCAAAAGGTAATAGAATTCAGGTTATTCTAGAGTGCATGGAGCACAAAGGAACAGGTATGCCTGGAACATCTAGATATATTACCACAAAAAACAGGAAAAATACTCCTGAAAGAATGGAATTGAAGAAATACAATTCTGTATTAAGAAAACACACTGTTCACAAAGAAATAAAATAAAACATTATGGGTAAGAAAGTCTCAAAAAACTCGAGAGTAGGCCGTGGTGGTGGTGGTAAAGATTACATCAAAGTCGTGGTTTCAGAAAAGAACGAAACTGGTTCATATGTATACAAGGAAGTGATGGTTCACAAAGATAATGTGAAAGAATTCCTTGCTAAACACAAGTAAAAAATAACAAAAGAAATTGTTTCAAAATAGGTATATGTTTTATAGTAGGTTTTTCTGCTTTTAGAATATTTAAAATCTATTTTGAAATTTTTTCAGTCTAAAGCTCCTACAATTTTTTGTTGGAGCTTTTTTTTAATATATTCCTAAGGTTTTAGGTGCGTGATTTTGCGTGATTTAATGATTCTTGTTTTTTGAAATGGGAATCTGTGCATCTAATTTTCTGCGAATTTAATTTAATACAAAAACTATTTATGGGACTGTTTGATAAAATAAAATCAAGTTTTAGTTCAGATCAAAAAGAAGATTTGAACAAAGGTCTTGAAAAGTCAAGTAAGAGCATCTTCGAAAAATTATCTAAAGCTGTCGCTGGTAAATCAGAGGTAGACATGGATGTATTGGACGAAATAGAAGAAGCTTTGATGAGTTGTGATGTTAGTCTTGACACTACTGTAAAAATCATCGACCGTCTTGAAGCCAGAGTTGGCCGGGATAAATACGTTGGCATAAAAGAATTGTATCAACTATTGAAGGAAGAGATTTCTGATATGTTGGATGAAAACAACACGGTAGATGAAGAGGATTACGTGCTTCCATTTACAGGTCGTTACCCTTATGTATTGTTGGTTGTCGGAGTAAACGGAGTTGGGAAAACCACCACTATTGGAAAACTAGCCAACAAATACAAATTGAAAGGCAACAAGGTTTTGCTTGGAGCCGCAGACACTTTCCGTGCAGCAGCTATAGAACAATTGGAAGTTTGGTCAAAAAGAGTGGACATACCAATTATCAAATCTGAAATGGGAGCTGATCCAGCTTCCATTGCATTCAAGGCAACTGAAGAAGCATTGAATGGCGGATATGATGTTGTTATTATTGATACGGCTGGTAGGCTGCACAATAAAACTCCTTTGATGAACGAACTGAGTAAAATCAAGAGAGTTGTTCAAAAAGTTATTCCCAATGCTCCTCATGATGTTATGTTGGTGCTTGATGGATCGACTGGGCAAAACGCTTTAGAGCAAGCCAAACATTTCACGGCAGCCACTGAAGTTACGGCATTAACTGTTACCAAACTGGACGGAACAGCAAAAGGCGGCGTAGTTTTGGCGATTGCAGATCAATTTAAAATACCAATAAAATACATTGGCGTAGGTGAGCAATTGCAACACTTACAAATTTTCAATAGGAAAGAGTTTATTGATAGTTTATTGCAGTAAACTGTTTTCTAAAAACCATATATACATCGACTTAAAATCGACACATCATCTACTAAACACAATTATCGAATTTATATGTCAAATAAAATTGAGGTTTCATCAGAAATTGGTACACTAAAAAGATTATTAATCCACAGTCCTGATGGTGGAATTGGCAAGGTTGTCCCTTCTAAAGCCCAAGATTGGTTGTATGAAGATATTGTTGACCTTAAGAGCATGCAAGCCGAGTATGATGTTTACAAGAAACTATTGCTTGCCTACCTTGATCCTGAAAAATTAAAAGAGTGGTTTGGGAAAGAAATTGAGGATGAAGCCAATCCTTACATGGGACTTGATTTCAGAGATGCCATTAGACCAAGTTATGTCAATCCGGAAAAACCAGATTTCATTCATTCAGACAAGGTGGTTGAAATTCAGAAACTACTCGAAGAAATATTAAAAATTGAAGAAGTCAGGCATGAATTGGTAACAACTATCTGCGGTTTTGAGCGAATAGATTTTGTAACCCAACAAAGGTTACTCAATAAGGATAAGAATTGGAATAAGATTTATAAAGAATTGACTCCAGCCAAACTGGCTAAAGTACTGATAACTGGGATTGTAAAATACCTACCTAAAAAGAAAGGGAAAGATGCTTTCAATAAGCAATTGTTTCCACCAGTTCCAAATTTTATTTTTACAAGGGATATAGGAATTGTTGTCAACAATCATTTCCTTTTGAGTAAACTAAATAAAACGGTGAGGCAGAGGGAATCAATTTTAACCAAATACATAGCCTATCATTTTCTTTTCAAAAAGGATTGGGATAAGGTTATAGAATTGACTGAAGATGATCGTTTCTTCCTTTACGATGAAGAGGACATGAAAAAAAACATCGTCAATGTTGAGGGTGGAGATGTGATGATGGTTCACAAAGATCATTTGTTGATCGGATGCAGTGAAAGGACTACACCTAATGCGGTTAATAAAGTCGTTAAAACATTGTTTGAGAAAAAAGTGGTCAAGAAAGTAACTGCTGTAATTATTCCCAATCAAAGGGAAACGATGCACATCGATACAGTTTTCACCCAGATTAAAAGAAACACCTGGGTTTTGTACGGACCGCTTTCTAGCAAGAAAAAGGACGAGCATAAAGACAGTTATGTTCCCGATCTTTTGTCTGATGAGGAAAAGAAATCCTATTTAGAAAGCGATATCAAAATCGTTCAGTTTATCAACCAGAAAGATAAGGAGGGAAAATACAAGCAAAAGAATTTTGAACATTTGGAAGATCTTTTTACTCATATAAGCAAAGTAGATTTTAAATGTAAGGATAAAATGGTTTTCATTTATTCGGGCAATTTAGAATACCCTTCAGGTGCTAGAGAGCAATGGACTGACTCTTGTAATTTGGTTGCAGTTAAAGAAGGAATAGTAATTGGATACGATAGAAATAGAGTTACTTCTCAAGTATTCAAAGACAAAGGCTTCCGTGTTATAAAGGCAGTTAGATTGATTCGTGATTTAAAAAAGGCCTATGCTGAAAAGCCTTCAGTTGACTTGACCAAAACATTGAATAAATTGGTTAAGAAAGATACTTTAATTTTATTGCCATCCACAGAGTTGTCAAGAGCGCGAGGTGGTTCCCATTGTATGAGCATGCCGCTTTTGAGAGATGCGGTGAAATAAAGTATGAACCAATAAAATTAAAAGCAAAGCCTTTTTATCTATTAAAAAAGCAAGAGCCCATTAAAATGCAAATTTTAATGGGCTCTTGCTTTTTCTTCATTATTTCACACCATTCATTGATTATAAATGAATTAGCCCTTTAGTCCTCCCTCAGTACATTTCTAAATTGTTAAGTGATTGGTTTAATATTAACATTAATAATATTATTAATTAACAATTTCATAACTATTGATTAAATTGCTTTACAAAAGAAGCCCCTACCTTTGACTCTTAAATTGCGCCAATAATTTCAAGACAATTTATGCGAAGAAATTATCTACGATGTTATTTATAATTTATTTAAAATCATTAATTCATTAAACCTATTCAAATGAAACAGATTTACCTAAAATTACTGGTAGTTTTTGTTGTTGTTTTTACATTTTCAATTGGCTTAGTAGGACAAGGGTCTACTAGTTCGTCCATAAGTGGACAAATCATTGATGAAACTGAGCAAGGATTACCAGGAGCAACTATTATCGTTAGGCACGAAGGTAGTGGTGTTCAAAGTGGAACGACCACAAGAGACGATGGTCGTTACAACATTCCAAATCTTAGAGTAGGCGGTCCATACACTGTAAGTATGAACTTTCTAGGATTTGAAGAAGTGAAATTTGAAAACATTTATCTTTCTCTTGGAAAAAATCGCCTATTAAATGCGACTATGCGTGAAAATGCAGTGGAGCTAGATGTTGTCGAAGTCGTGGCTGGAGGCCTAATGGGTTCGGAAAGAAGTGGTGCAGAAACCACAATTGGTGAGGAAGAAATTGCTACGATCCCAACCATTAATAGACAAATTGAAGATTTTGTCCGTTTAACTCCTCAAGCAAATGTTACTGGCGATGGTATCTCAATTGCCAATACAAACAACCGTTTCAATTCCATCTTTATTGATGGAGCAGTTAACAATGATGTTTTCGGTTTGTCAAGTTCGGGAACAAATGGTGGTCAAACAGGCATTTCACCTATTTCACCAGATGCTATTCAAGAGTTCCAAGTAGTTGTAGCTCCTTATGATGTTACATTGGGTGGATTCACCGGTGGTGGTATCAATGCGGTTACAAGAAGTGGATCGAATGATGTTGAAGGATCTTTGTATTGGTTCAACAAGAATCAAAACCTTGTAGGAAAAACACCTACTTATTTTGATCCTGAAATTACTGACAGAGAAAGAGTTGATGATTTCAAGTCCAATACCTTTGGAATCAGAGTTGGTGGACCAATTATTAAAAACAAGGCTTTCTTTTTTATCAATGCAGAGATGCAAAGAGATGAAACTCCATCGCCATTTGAGCCAAGTACTTATACTGGTGATGCAGGAATTTCTGGTTTGGATGCTTTGGTAAGCAAACTAAATGGACTTGGATATGATCCGGGATCTTATGGAAACAAAGCAGATAAATTGGAAGGAGAAAAAATCCTTGCAAGATTGGATTTCAACTTAAACGACAAGAATACTCTTTCACTAAGACACAGTTACACAAAAGGTAGACAGACCAATGTTAGTAACTCGAATCCGTCAACAATTAACTTTGAAAACAATGGAGTGTTCTTCCCAACAACAACCAATTCAACAGCTTTGGAATTGAATACTTTATTTAGCAATTCACTTTCGAACAACTTAATCATTGGCTACACTTCTGTTAAAGATGACAGAGATCCAATTGGAGAAGAATTTCCTTGGATCAGAATTAATGATGGCGACGGAACCATCTTTTTAGGGAGTGAGCAGTTCTCTACAGCCAACGCTTTGGATCAAAACATTTTCACTTTGACTGACAATTTAAAATTGTACAAAGGAAAAAATACGATTACAATTGGGACACACAATGAATTCTATTCAATCTATAATTTGTTCGTTCGTCAAAATTTCGGATCGTATGAGTATGGATCATTGGACGATTTCTTAAATGATAACAATGCTGATGAGTACGTTAGAAGTTATTCATTGGTTGATGATTTAACTGGAGATGGTTCTGCTGCTGCTGCTGAATTTAGTGCAATGCAAATAGGACTATATGTTCAAGATGAAATTGAATTGAACAACAGAGTGAAATTTTCTGCAGGTCTGCGTTTAGACATTCCAGTTTTCCTTAGCGAACCTGAGGTTGATGAAAATTTCAATAGTGTAACCATTCCTCAAATGGAAGCTCAGGGTTATGACCTTAAAGGTGCTGAAGCTGGAAAAATGCCAGGAGCGAAGTTCATGCTTTCTCCACGTGTAGGTTTCAATATTGCTGCAGATGATAACAGAAAAACTGTGATTCGTGGTGGTGTTGGTGTATTCACAGGGCGTGTTCCTTTTGTATGGCCTGGTGGAGCATATAACAACAATGGTTTAACGGTCGGAAGTACCTTCCAAACAGATGTTCCATTTAACGCGGATTGGGAAAACCAGCCAGAAGAAACTGATTTTGGTGGGCAAGATGCTGTTCCTTCAGGACAGATTGATTTGTTCGCAGAAGATTTCAAATACCCTCAAGTATTCAGAGGAAGTTTGGCTTTGGATCAGGATTTAGGAAATGGAATCGTTGCAACCTTGGAAGGTATTTTCACAAAAAACCTAAATAGTATTTACTACCAAAACATCAACTTGTCGCCTGGCAATGATTCATTGAAATTGACTGGAACTGGAGATGATAGATTCATCTATAATAGATTCGATGAAATTGATCCTACTTACGGTAGAGTTTTATTGGCAAGCAATGCTTCAGCAAATGATGCGGATGAAGGATATGGTTACAATGTAACTGCTCAGCTTCAAAAAACTTTCAAGAAAGGAATGGTTATGGGAGCCTCTTATACCTATGGTGATAGTTACTTGATTTATGAGGGAACTTCATCACAAAACTCATCTCAATGGAGAGGAGTGCACAGTGTAAACGGGAGAAATACTCTAACAGAAGCTCAGCGTTCAGACTTTGCTTTGGGACATAAAGTAAATGTATTCGCCAGTTATAATCTTCCAATCAAAAAGGTTGTTGATGTCAATATTTCAGTATTCTATAATGGCCAATCAGGTGGTTCGTATTCTTATATCTACAATGGCAACATGACCAATGAAGACTCGAGAGAAAGAAGCTTGGTTTATGTTCCAACTGATGCAAATGATATAAACTTGATTGACATTGTTGATGGCGACGGGAATGTTACAGTAACAGCAGCTCAACAATGGTCAGATTTAGAATCTTTCATAAATCAAGATGACCACTTGAGTTCGAATAAAGGTAAATATGTAAGTAAGAATGGCAGTCGCACACCTTGGGAGAACAGCATTGATCTACAAACTAGATTAGGTTTCTTCGTTAAGACAGGAAAGAAAAAACATCAATTAGAAGCTACGTTCAATGTATTCAATGTTTTAAACTTGATTAACAAAGACTGGGGAAGAGATTACTTGATGATTGATGGAGGAAACTTTGGAAGCTATGAATTATTGGATTTCGAAGGATTCGAAGCTGATGGTACAACTCCAACCTTTACCTATACTGGCCCAACGGTTAGTGATGATATTTATGGCTTAAGCGATTTCAATTCAAGATGGAGAGGTCAAGTTGGATTGAGGTATTTGTTTAACTAGTACTATTTAAAGTAACAAGTACAAAGTAATAAGTATAAAGACTTTTTTGTGTTTAAAATCCCCTAAGGCTGATGTTAGCCTTAGGGGATTTTTGGTTTTTTTGGGATTAGAAGTTTAAGAATAGAGCAATTATAAATTCAGTTGATTTGTATTTTTTTACCACATAGTCCACAAGAAAACATAGCAGGTGGTTTTTGAATTACCAACTGAATCAATAATCAATAATTAGTCAATCGATAATTTTGTATTCTTATTCCCCTTCCTCCTGAATATCCTCTTCAATCGAGACTTGAAGATTGTACATCTTTTTATAAAATGAATTCTTCTCCAACAATTCAGCATGCGCTCCGAATGCTTGCAATTTGCCATCCATAATGACCATGATTTTGTCCGCATATTGAATGGAGGTAATTCTGTGTGAAATGGTTATGCTTGTTTTCCCTTTCACTTCTTTTTCAAGCGCTTGCTGAATTTCAAACTCTGTTTCTGTATCCAAGGCAGAAGTACTATCATCCAAAACCAATAAGTCAGGTTTTTCTAAAATGGTCCTTGCAATTGCCACTCTTTGTTTTTGGCCTCCAGACAAGGAAACGCCTTTTTCACCGACAAATGTTTCATAGCCTTGAGGAAAGACGTGCATTACTTGATCGATGTTCGCAACGATGCTGGCTTGTTTTATTTCACGCTCTTCAGCATTTGGTTTTGTATAAGCAATGTTGTTGGCGATCGTATCAGAGAACAAAAATGGCTTTTGCAAAACCACTCCTAATTTGTCTCTTATCAATGCTTTCGAATATTCAGACAACTCCTTTCCATCTAAGAATATTTTACCAGAGCTAGGTTCGTAAAAACGCATTAGCAATTTTATGATGCTTGATTTTCCTGATCCAGCTGGCCCAACTATTGCAATGTTTTCTCCTGCTTTTATTTCAAAAGAAATATCCTCTAAAACAGGATCGCCTTCCGGATAGGTGAATGAAACATTTTCAAATTTTATGTTTCCCTTTAACTTAACTCCTTGCCATTGTTTCCCCTCCTGTGTTTTGTAATCTTCTTCTTTGGCATCCATAATGGTCATTATCCGTTCCATTGCAACAACAGCCATTCCGGTTTGAGAAACCAATCTTCCCATCCTTTGCATAGGCCAAGTTACCATCATTGCATAGGTCATGAAACTGATCATTTCACCAATACTAATTTCACCATTGATGGCAAAGTAACCACCGAAGATTATCGCCAGCAAGGATTGCAAATGAGCCATTAAATCTGAAAACGGCCAAAAAATGGCATGCAATCTATTGTGCTTTATTCCGATATTGTATTTGGATGTATTCTGTCCTTTGAACTTTCTAATCTCTTCATCTTGCTGCTCAAAAGCTTGAACCACTCTGATTCCAGATAAATTTTCCGAGACCATTGAAGTGAGTTTGTCTGCTTCATCTTCGTGAACCTCCCAAATTTTTCTTTCTTTCTTAAAGAAGAGGTAAGAAGAAATAAATATAACTGGAACGATGCAAATGCTTATCAGCGCTAAGGTTACATGCATTTGTAGCATGAAATATAAGGCTGCGAAAAATATACCCAATAATCTGAGCATTTCCACTATGATGTCTAGCATGAAGCGGCGAACCGTGTCAACATCCCCAGTACTTCTTTGAATAAGCTCTCCAGTTTTATTGGTATCGTGAAATTCAATTGGTAAGCGCTGAATGTGTTTAAACATGCCATCTCTCAATCTTTTAATGGCTTTTTCTGTGGCAGCAGCCTTAATGATTCCTGAAAAGAAAGTTGTCAATCCTCGAAGCAAACTAATGACAAGAAAAATAGCCCCAATGCTAAGCAAGATTTGTAATAGACTTGAATCTTCCAAGCTTGGGATGAAAGAATAGATCAAGCGCGTAGCAAAATCGGCTGTTGGAACAACTAAATCTCCTTTTCCAGAAATAGAGGTGAGGGTATCCACTGTAACTTGCAGAATCTTGGGTTCAAACATTCTTACAAAGGAAGCAATCATAATCAGGATGCCTGATAAGATATAATTGCCCAGCCACTTGTCTAGTATTTGAAATATTTTTCTTAGCGATCGCAATGGTTCCAGTGTTTGTTTTTGTTGCAGTTAGGGTTTCTATGTCAAATCAGTTCAGACTATTAGTGGTAAACCATCAAAGGTGAGAAATAATTCCTGAAACTTGATTTAATTATTCAGTGGGTTTGTTAATGAACACAGGGACACCTGCCGCAAAGGCACCAAGGCGCGAAGATTTTTAGTATATGAACCAAAAATATTCAAATGCAAATTAAGCATGGGTTGGTATAAAAAAAAGCCCCACCTCAGCTTTGCTGAGGTGGGGCTTAAATTTTCATTTCCTTAAGAGCAATGAAAAAGAGCAATGAAATTTTATCCGTTCATCAAGTCTTTCGCTTGCTTGCTCCACTCATCTCTTTTAACTCTTCCTGGGAAGAATTCGATGGCATCATTTACCAAGTCATCATCTTCTCCGGTAAAGTTCGCAATCTGCTTAAATTTGTAGATTCCTAAAGCATTCAATTTTTCTTCAATGAAAGGTCCAATTCCTTTAATCAATTTCAAATCATCTCTATCACTTTGTTCAGCTGTTCCGATTCTACCGAAATCAATTTTAGAAGCTTTTTCTTTAATTCTCATTAAAGTTTCTTGGTTCTTATCCATTGGTTTCGCAGGTTCTGCTGCTTTAACTGGTTCAGCAGGCTTTGCTACCTCTACAGCCTTAGCTGAAGCTTCTTCCAACTTTTTCTTAAGTCCAGCAACTTCTTCTTGACACTTATCAAATTTGGCCTTGAATTCGTCAGAAACAGTTGCTCCCGAAGATGCAGCTTTGATTGTTGCAATTTGCTTCAATAAATCACCATTGGTCATTTGCAGACCGTTGTAATTTTTAACTGCTTCATCGTGCTTCAATTGCATTGTATCAACCTTCGCCTGCATTGATTCTATTTCAGAAGATTTATCACCTTCTTTCACCTTTGTTTTTAAAGTATTAACTTCTGCATTGGCTTTTTCAAGATTGATCTCAAGATCACTCTTTACTTTACTCATGCTGTCAAGGTTTTTATTTAATTCGTTGAATTCTAATTCAAGCTTATCATTTCTCTGACGTAAAGTAGTTAATTTGTGTTCAAGATCTTTCATGTCTCTTTCAGAAGGACCTTCAGATTGAGCTTTTACAACAGGAGCAGATTTTGTTTCTGATTTTTGTTCTCCTTTCTCATTCAACTTCTTACTCAAAGCAGATTTCTCAGCTTCCATTCCTTTCAAACCTTCTTCTAAGTCTCTTATGATTGCTTCTTGACCTCTGTAACGCTCATCTAAATCGCCAAACCTTTTCTTGTAATCATCCAATTGTGAAGACAATCCAGCTTTTGAATCCAACTGGCTTTTGCACTCTCTATACTTTGACTGCCAAGTTTCAACATCGGTTTTCAAATTAGAATTAGAAGAAACAAGTGTTTTATTTTTACCCTCAAAATCTGAAATCAATTTAGAGGTATTTTTGTATTTACTTTCTAAAGTAGAATATTCACTTGCTTTTGTTTCATATTGTCCTCTCCAGGTATCTAAACCTGCTTTTCTCAAAATCCAAGCAATTAGGAAACCCAAAATTGCTGAAATTAACATTGCAAAAAATATAAACATAGCTGCACTCATCATGGCATTATTTTTTTAGTATTTATAAAATAGATTGATTAAAACGAAATTTCCACCCTACGGTTCTTAGCTTTTCCTTCAGGGGTGTCATTCGAAGCAATAGGAGATTCTTCTCCTTTCGAATTGGTTTTTACCTGAGCAGCTTTGATTCCGTTTCTAGACATATAGTCTTGGATCAGCTTTGCTCTAGACATTCCCAATCTTTTGTTGGCTCCAGCATCGCCATCCGCATCCGTATGACCAGTTAAGTTGATCGTTTCTTTTGGGTAATAATTCAAATATTTTTTCAAATCTCTGAAGTATACTCTCATTTCAGCATCCAAATCAATTATTGAACTACCTGGATCGAAGTAGAAGTTTCTCGGTGCAGCTTTTAGTGTTTTACCCAAAGCCTGCATCGTACCATCCATATTTGCTGCATTAGCAGCATTATAAGCCATGAAAACAGCAGAAAGGTTTCCGTTGGTTTTATCACCAGCAAATTTCAATTGATTGTTCAATCTACCTGCAGTTTCTATTCTAGCAGATTCTACGCTTCCATCATTGGCTAAAATTGCCTTTTTAATGTCTTCTGCTCTTGCTATTCCCAGATTATCAAACCAAGAATAATTTTTCTCTTGGTTTGTATATTCTCCTGTTATCTTCAAGCTTTTGCCAGGGTTTGATTTCAAATATCCAGCAATTTGCCCTAAAGCTGTATTCAAGCCAGGATTCATTTCTGCATCAGAACCTGATTTTGCAAACATTGCAAAAGGTCCACTAGCTGAGAAAGAACCATCGCTAACACCAAAGCTGGTCGCATTTATAGGTGCAGCCTTCGGTGCTGGAGCTGCTGCTGCCATAAATTGATAGGCCAGTCCTCCTGCTGTTTTTTCATTGATGAATTTTAATCCTTCATTCTTTGAACCAGCAGTCAAGATTCTAGAAGCATTTAAACCAGAGCCATAACTTAATATAGCTTGTTTAATGGCCTCAGCCCTTGAAATTCCCAAATTCTTGAATTTTCCCGGGTTTGTTTCAGCACTGTTGTACTGTCCGGTAATTTTTAAATTTCTGTTCCCGTTTTCTTTCAAGTAGTTTGCTACATTTTTGTAAGCATTCTGAAGGTTTGAAGAAATCTCGGGAGCAGCTCCTGATCTGTCAAAAATGGCCGATTTGCTTGAACTGGCAGAAAAATTGCCATCTCGCGCTAAAAAGGCTGGAAAAGAAGCTGTGCTTGTTGCTACAGTTTGCTCTCCATAACAAAGGTCTTTGATATGGCAAACATAACAATAGGTACAGCCTATCATCCATCCAACTAATAACAGAAAAAGGATACTAACTATTCCTCTCATATCCGCGTTATTTTTTAATTAAATTAGTACAAAATTTCAAATGTTAAAGATACCATTTTTGCGACTTACTGCCTATTTATTGGTCACTAAATCTTATTCAATCCGAGTTATTTGAAATTCAAGGCTTTAAATTTTGCAAAAGGAATCTAATTACAACTGCTTTTTTGAATTAAATTGGGGAAAGAATTGGTATTCCAGCCTTTAAAATGGCTTATGTTTAAAGAAATTAAAGTCTTTCCATATCAGGTGTGTATCAAAATAGTGTTGGGTTTAAGAATATATTCTATGTCAAAAAAGCAAAAAAGTTTCAAAATCAACCAAAATTAATTCGAAATGAAACGATTTTTACCAATATCTCTTTTTATGATCCTATTCTTGTTTAGTATAAAAGCAAGGAGCTTAAGGAAAGTCTTTTGAAATTTTCTGAGGAAAATGCAAAAAAGAAGTCCATTATCAATTTCGTAATTGGTGAATGGAAAGAGGAGTATC
>CALBCY010000153.1 GCA_937927195.1 uncultured Chitinophagales bacterium | reverse complement strand
ACTTCAAAGTCAAGTGCCTGAGCAAATAGATCCTTGAGTCCTTGCTCGATGCCATCGAGTGCTGTTGCGTCTGTTGTTGTGTCTAATTCGATAGGTTGTTTTACAGTCAGCGTTTCAAAAACGACTTCACCAGCTGATCGTTTTATTTGGGCCTCAGCTTCGACGAGCTTCGCTTTGAGATCGTCAATCTTTGTATTGATCAAAACCTGGGTTTCGAAATTAGATGTTTTAGGTATCGCCGATTCTAATTGTGAAATTAATTGTTTGATTCCAGATGCGGTTTGTGGAACATCGGATTCTAATAGAAATTCCAGCTCTATCCCAAATTTGATTCTCCCCAGGGCTTTCTCCTCGTCTTCAATTTGCTTTTTAATTTCAGCAGCATCGAAAAGCAGTTTTCTTTTTACTTCAATGTCTTGTTCTATCTCAGCTGCGGTTTCCAATTCCTTGAGTTGTTCCTTTAATTTTGCTACTGCCGATTTTGCCGTCTCTTCAGCAATTTTTTCAACGCCTGAAATCGTTTCTTCAAAATTTTGAGTAAATGCCGTTCCTGCAGCAGCACCAGCTGCTCCAAAATCTTCGGGATTGTCCGGAGGCTTCACTTTGTCTAATTCATTGTCTAAAAGCGAATTGTTGTAAGCTGAGCTATAAGCTTGAGCGAGCGAAGATCCAATGTCTTTGAATGAATCTGTGAGATTTGATTTTAATCCAGAAAGCGAACTTTTGATCTTGTCAAGATCAAAAGAAAATATTCCAAGCAACAGACCTCCAATGTCTTTTAAACTGTCAAATGCGAGCGTTTTTATCCTGGAGAAAACTTCAATTGCGACGGCGAACAATCCTGACAATGTTGCTGCAACTTTTTCATTGTTTTTGGCGAATGTTGCCAAGGCAGTAACGACCGTTCCAATTGCCACGATGACCAATCCCCATGGATTTAGAGCTGCAACAAAATTCAATGCTCTTTGTGCGACGGCTGCAATTTTTAATTTACCAGTCAATAATCCAATGATGGTTGAATAGGTTGCCGTAGCAACTGAAACCAATCCCATAACAACTGCCTTGGCCTTTGTCGCTGTTGAGCTTAGAATTGTTGCTGCTCTGTTCTTTATTTGAATTGCGGTGTTTGCTACTGTCCTCTGATTGATTAGGGCGATGATTGTTGCCAGTCCTGACAATACATTTACATTGTCGCGAATAATTTGAGGAGCTTCAGAGGCTCTAGACACCAAAACTCCAAAATTTTCCGCTGCAACTTGTAACCGTGGAATTAAGGGATTGATAAAATTAACCAGTAATTCACCACCAGCCTCTTTGACGTCTCCTAGTATATTTGAAAGCTGTGTTATCCCTCCTGCTCCTGCTTTCGCAGCTGCTTCAGCTGCTCCTCCGAATTGAGACTCTAATTCCGCTAATATAATTTTTTGAGCTTCAGCGGTTCGACCAGTTTCAACCAGGTCTTTAATCACTTGCTTTTGATCTTCAGAAAATTGAACCCCTGCTTTCGCTAAACCAGCCAGACCTTTGATTGGATCATTCAGTGCCTTCCCAATTTGGATTGTTGCAGCTCGCAAATCGATGCTCGTATCTCCTGCTTTGGCCAATGCGGTTGCGTAATCTTGAACTACAGGAATTGATTGATCAAATACCTCTTCTCTGATCTCCTTAAATGTCAATAACAGCGATGAGGCTTTTAGCGTTTCTTCGTCTCCAAAGAGCGTCACACCTTGACGATCAGAAGCCAGCTTCTTGATGTCAGCCAAGCTTCTGCCGACGTTTTGATTTGTAGAAATCAAGGCAGAGGAGACAGCCGCTTCAGCTTTAGATTGTTTGTCATACAGGCCAATCAATTCGCCTCCATATTGTTTCATCAGTCCGATGCCAACTCCAACAAATGTAGCAAGCGCAACTCTGGTCGCTGTGAATTGTTTCCCAATTCGATTCCATATGCCAACTGTTTTGGATGATTCAGTATTGAGCCCTTTTACGGGTTTAATTGTTCCTTGTATCCTATTCCTGAAACGGCCTTGTTTGCCAGTGATGGTATCCAGACGGTTCCCGTAGACTTGCAATTGAGCTGTAATTTCGCCCCATTCTTTTGATCCCTCTGTTACTTTTCGTTGTTGCTGCAATAAGGATTTGAATCGTTTATTTATTTCATTGAAATTTGCATTTGTGGCAAAGTTCTCTGTTGCTGATACAAGCTTTTGAAATTCAGCCTTGTATGCAGCTGAATCAGGTTTTAGCTCCTTGAGTCTCTTTTTTACTTGGTCAATCTCCTGATTGAATTTCTTTGCATTCTCTTGCGCTTGCTTGGCATCAAGAGTTACAACAACATTTATATTTTCGACAGTAATACCCATAACTATAATTTCATTTCAACCAATTGCTTTTTCGCCAAATTCTTGAGGTTCAATAAATCTGCTTTTGTCAAGGCCTCAGCAACATCATTTCTTAATTTATTTCGCGAGTCTCCTCCATATTTATAATAGAATGTTTCAGCGAAAAATAATCTTCTCTTTTTCTTTTTAACCGGATAACGAATTGAATTGGCCAAAGCCCAGGTTAATTCCTTTTCTGCAGCGGTTCGACCATGCAGCTCCTCTATCCTTTTGTATCTAGGCTTGTCCCCATATTGTGAGTAATAATATTCCCTAACATATTTTTCAAGGAGATCCATGTTGGGATATTGTTTGTGTTTGGTTTCCTTCATCCCTTGTATCCTCATGTAATCATTGAAGCCAAGGAACAAGGCTCCGATCTCGAATGAAGCTCCTGTTACAAACTCATATTCTACAGACCGTAGGCCTTCTCCAGATCGAACCAGTTTGTCTCCCTCAATGCCACGCTCCATTAAATTTTTGACATAAGCTCCCCAGGCTTCCAATGTTGGTTTTAATTTAGCTTGTATGCGTTCAGGGAAGGTCATATTTTTAATCCAGTTAGTTTTGAAGTTGGTGCAAATCCATTTTCATCAAACTGCAAATTCAAGGACTCTATTAATATGCAAGTCCGCACTCCATTCACATCGATCTCAATTGGTGAACAAGGATCATAATTTGCAATCATTTCGCAAGTAGGTTCTACATTCCCCATTACTTTTTGATTCGACAAATTGCTTTCCATGAAAGCCTTGAAGAATTTGGCATAAATTCCTGAGTCGCCTATTATTTTTAAATCCCAATCACATAAAATTTCATCAATTGCATTGACATTGCAAGGAGAGGCAAAAGGATACATTCCACCAGGCGCGCCCCCACCTGTATATCTAGGTTGTAAGCCATGGTAAAAAAACAATCGAAGTCCACAAGGATTTTCGCCGACATCAAAAAAATCCGTTGTAGCAGGACCTAAGTAGCAGGGCAAAATCCACTTCGTCGCTGAATTTGTTCCAAACCCGATTTTGTCTTCTCTTGTTTCAATAATTCCAATCGGTGCCCATTTTAAGGTGCAAACCGTCCCCGAACTTTCGGCTGAATTATAAGGGGCAAAGAGTTCATCTGATTCATCAAACTTTTCATCTTTTCCAGGCTTTTTAAATTTCACAGAAAAACCCTTTGGCTCTGGTAAACAAATGTCAAATATCCCACAGATAGCTGCTGTCCAATTTGAAGTTTTGGGCTTGTTGAGCGCCTCATTACGATTTGTAATTGTGATGCATTTTTCGTACTTATCGAATTTGAATTCGCCAAATGTTTGAAGGACTTGTAAAATTTCTTGTATCGATACATCTGGAAGGTAATCGCCAATGTCATAAGAAGTCGGAGCAACATTGAACATGTAGGAATCCTCTATGAGTTCACCATTGGCAAGATAAGAGCTATCGATGTTTTGAATGTTATCCATCAATCGATTGTTCTTCAATGTGATTTTGCAAAAACAAGGATCTTCCAGAATGTCGCCTTTAAATTTATATCCTGTAAATTCTTCAATGCACTGAAGAACAAACTTCAAATTCACTTGAGGAGCGAAGGCAAATTTGGTCCCTTCTTCCAATGTTAAGTTGTTCTGGAGATAACCCGGAGTATCTGGATCATTTGCATTGTAATAATTTACATAACAGCTATAGTAGGGATTGTTGTCATTGTATGCGTTCGGCATATAGATTGTCGGGAATGAATGCGTTTGGGGCGTTGTGGCATTTGCTAATCCGGTTATATAATCGATGAAACATTGATTGATCGATCCTCCTGCATATGTATCCAAACCATCTGGGTCAAAGGGTTCTAGAGTTGCGTCATTGTTAGGATCTCCTTGAGAATAATAATTTAAGAATGGATAATCAATTGGATCTTTCGAGCACACTTTAAAAAAAACTTGTTCTCCATTTTCTGAAGCAGCTTCGCCAATGTATTCCAAGGTTGCTCCATATCCTGGGATCGGAGCATTGACTGTAGCGATTAATTCATTAACTAAGTCTAGGAGTGAGCCGAAAGGTCCATTGGGGACAGAAACTGAAATCCCATTGATTTCAAAAACATGGAGAACATCTAGGCTTCCCATGCCATTGGAGTCAAACAAAATTTGCATTTTATAATGCCTGCAACTTTCCAATTCACCACATTCAATGTTGTGTGTTTCGCTGCAAATGTTTTTGATCGAAACGCCTTCGATCAGGTCTTTGAATTCGCCTTGATTGTCTTGGAAAACGATCCTGATTCTATCACAATTCGCTTTCAATACTTTTATTCGACCACAACACCAAGTGCCTCCAAAAAGCTTCATCCTAGCCGTGAAAATCTTTTGGATATTTACATTATTTATCACATCAGGATACCCCAATATTTCAGCATTGCCATCCCATGACAAATTTATCGGAAAGGTATATGATCCTGGAGTTATTGATTTTCTAAACAAAGAATTGTTTAGTTGCAAAGTCCCTTTCTGGCTGTCGAGGCACAGTGGTTTCCAAATGCCATCTTTTTTTATTTCTAATTGAAAAAAGTCGCTCATTAGTTTGCTGGTAATTTTATTCCATCTTCAAATGCACAAATCAAAATCCCACTACTTGAATAAATTCTATAGGTGTCGACGCTCTTAATGTCCAAGTAATAGAATGCGCTACCGCAATCAGTGATCAATGAGAACCATCTCCTTGAATAGCAAGGTTCGCCTTCAACAACGAACGAATCAAACTCATTACTTGGACCGCTTTGAAATAAATAATAAATAGTGAAACAACAATCAGGGTTCCCGTTGTCACAAATCACTTGTCTATAGGCATCACAGTTGCTTGTACTATCCGATGAGCTACCAATGTCAGACCCTGTACTTGGGAATAAATTCCAAGTATATGAATCAAAATCGGGAGTGGTGGTGCAGCTCGCTGATAAATCTCTATGCCATACTGAAGAGGTGTTGTTGTGACTAGGATTTGCATTTAATTCAACTCTCCAATCAAAATTTGTTCCTGGTCCATGAGTAATGCTTGGATTGATTGATAATACTTCTGTACAAACAGAATTTCCAGCAGTCAATGTTGAACCATTTTCTGAATAATAAATTTGACCTTGAGCTGATGGAGCTTCTGCTGTGATACAAATTTTACCATCAGCATCCAATTCCAATTCGAAATTCAATTTTGGTGTCAGCCCTTCGCAAGGATCAAGAGCTCCTGTCCCACCTAGACAAAACATCGGTGTGCTAACAATCTGTTTTTCCGTTTCATAATACTCAAATTGACGGAATGGAGTATGTTCGAAATCAACAATCATGGCAAAATCACCAGAGGGGATAATGACATCACAATAAAATCCCTTTTTACTGTTTGTGCAACATTCGCAGTTGTCATCAGCTAAAGGATTGTGTTGGCAAAACCTAATTTGTTTGATCATTTCACTGCCAAAGAATTCACAATAAAACCACATGTCGCATTTATGCAATACAAAACCCGTGTTTTGTATCACTTTGTTTGTTATTTTTATTTTCCGTTTCTTCAGGATTCGATCAAGATTGATTACATCGCCTTCAAAACTTGAAATTGCTTGCTTCTTTCCAGTGAAATGAAACGTATCGAACCCAGCTCTACTATTGCAGACGAGAAAATAATTAAAATGGCTTTCATGGCAAATCACGCAAAACTCACGTTCATCCAAGACTTGTAGTTCCAGTCCAAGAATTTTAACACAATAAGAATCTATCAATTCAGGATGAGGAAGGTCTTCGAATATTTGACATAAACCTGCAGGGAATGAATACATGCAACATTCCTCTGTTGGATAAGGATCTCCTTGTTGTGTTATCGTTGTCCCATCTGTTAATTTTAATTCGTAAACGGCTCGCAAAGTGCCTCCTGTTGATAGAACGGTCAACCAATGATGTTGATGCGTTGTAAGGTTTTGTTTGCCAGGGAACCAGCTCAATATTTTATCAAGGAAAGTATTTCGGTAATTCTCAACACTCAGGAATTTTTCATTGACTCCAGCATTCAGGATTGTATATTCAAATTCTTTCCGAATCGGTTGGAATGGAGATCCACCAAGATCGAATGTTTCAAGGAAACAAATTTTAAATTTCTTGAAAGATTCTGTATGAGCAAAAACCTCTTTTGATCCGAATAGAGGACAATCACAAGTCAATTGATCTCTGACAATCTTTTCAATATTCCAAGTGTCGCAGCCCGAATCGTCAACTTTCAATTGCTGACGAATTATTGTCCTGAACTCACCACTTCCTTTTACATCTTCAATTTTCAATTCAGCAAAGAGCATGTGATTAGAGATAGCAGTCCCATAGGTTGCAAAAGCTCCTGTGCAATAGCGTATCGAAATATCGTTTTTGGCCAACAGTATTTTTTGTGTTGACGTTTCAGGATCTCCAATTTGATTTATAAATATTGTAGGCATTATTCTCCTCCTGGGTTTAATTCTGTATCGTTATCTGTACAATCTAATTCGCACCACGGCAATGAGCAGCCCTCTGAATGACAGGGCTGCAGGACTATTCGTGCGAATTTGCAGCACTCATTTCCTTCGCTATCTTTTGAACAGGCTTTTAGGATGATTTCTATCGGAACATTACATTGTTCTGATTCATCAAAGAACATTTCAGCACCAAGCTTCAAATCAAGCTCCTTAGAATCGTGTATTTGCTTGCCACATCGCTTAATGGTCCATATAAGCGATTCTGCTGCCCTTGATTTACTCTTTAATTCAAGGCAAAGGTTGTTGTCCTCGTCCTCAAAAACCTTAAATCCGAATTCAGCGCATAGCTGAGGACAAGGATCTGGCTTGACATTGCATTTTGAAGCACATTTCTTTCTGGCACTCTTCCACGAGATCCTCGACCTCCAACCAAAACCACAGGACAAATCGCAGACTGTCCTTGATTGCCCAAAATTGATTGTTGTTCCACATGGCCTCTGATGATCAGCCTCTTCAATGCCCATTGTTAAATAGGATTGAATTTCCTCAAGAATGGTTTCGGTCAAAACATAAGCATCGTCTTCTCCCTGAAATCCTTCTGTAATTCTGTCGCTATATTGCAACACGACAATTGCAGATTCCCAATTGTAAAACTGGCCATCTGCTGTTGGTGTTTTGGTTGGTTTCTCTAAAAGAACGATTGGATATTCCATCTTGGCCAATGAAGCGCTTAAAAAACGATCTGGATCCATCATCATGAATTTCTTGACGCAATAGAGCCGATCTGCTACATAGCAAATCAGCGCTTTTATTTTACCTATTGAATTGATGTTCTTGATAAACATTAGCCTTTGTTTTTAATTCGTTCGCGTTCTGCTTCAATTCGTTCCGCTTCAATTCGTTCTTCATCTAACCAAATCATAGAGCTGTGTAGTTTTTCGTAAAAAACCTCCCAATACGAGATTTGTTGATGCCTTGCAATCCGCATCATGATGCTTTGCCATCGTCTTGAGTTTTTCTTCTCGAATCCTGAGAAGTCGGGACCAGTGCGTTCTGTAGGCTCTTCTTCAGCAGCAGGGTCCTCGAAAATTTTATATTTATTGTTTAGCCATTTCAGCGAACCCCTTACGTACTGAAAATTAGCAAAGACCAGCCCTTGGTCAACATCTTCAAATTCTTTTGTTCTTTGGCCAATTAATTCAGGCAATAATTTTTCTCTAATATCTATTTTCCGAGCATTGAGATCGTCAGATAATGGCCTTGCCGGACGAGCCAAAATTGCCAACATTTTGGTCAGTAATTTCGGGTTTTGAGAATTGGCATATTTGTAATGAGATTGATCGATGTGGTGGAATTCTCCTATTACACAGTTCCCAAACAATGAGGCTGGCATGAAATATTCTGTCCCTTTGTGGTGAAATGATTTAAACGGCGTGTGTCCGAATGGTTCAGAATACATCCATTCAATTTCATTTTCCAAAGATCCAACGGCCCATTCGGGTAGTTGGATCTTTGATTTCTTAAAATCAATACCTTGGATTTGGTTCTCAATTAGGGCATTAACTATCGTGGTTTTTGCTTTTTGATCTCCAGCTGAGGCTTTTAATAAATTGGGAGCAATTTTATACATGGCCTCATGGCCAACTTCTCTCCAAGATGCAGGCAATTTAATATTCTGCTTATTCTCGTATTTTTTGCCATCAACAGAATATTTTATATCTAATGAAACCAATTGAGCCATAGATCCAAATTTCAATTAAAACCATTGTTAAACCAACGACATAAAAACAGCTTTAAATCAACTGTGTTTAGATAGTAGCTGCTTGAGCTGAGAAACAGCTACTTCGATTCCAGCGAATTCCTCCTTTAAATCGTGAATGAAAGAACGCAGTGAGTTTAATTCTTCCGAATTATCAGTACATTCTTGTTCTACTTCAAATATTGGATTTAATCCAGTTAAGGGGCGCAAATCGAAAATATTTGGTTTTGATGAAGGCCAGTAATAGCGAGTTTTGTCATTCCAATTTGTTGCATCAGACAACACAAAAGACTCTTTGTCATATTGTGACACAAGGATTATTCCTTTGCTAGTAATGGCTTGTTCAGTTTGTCCTGAAATAAAATAACTGTGGTCACTATCAAAAGTCTCGTCTGTCATTACAACCGCGAAAGTATCTGAAGGGATAAAACCAGCTGGTAGCCTAAGTGATTCAGAAACGCCTTCATCTGGCCAATCGAACGATATGTCCAATCTTTGAATTTCAGGAATACGAATGCGAATATAATTGTCAAAAAATGGTTGATCAATATAAGAATCTTCGCCCTCTGGCATCGAACTTATTATCACTTTTACTCCTCCCCATTTCTTTCCAGCTGGTGGATTCACTCGTTCTTGGGTAGCAATGTTGTCTTGTCTGAATATTTCAGTGCCATCATACCCCTTAATTGACAAATTCAAAAGGGCATCATTGTCTGAGTGATAAAATGTTTGATTTCCATCATTGTACGACCAAGCTTGCCCGTTAGCAAATATTTCATGAGGGAAACAGGCAATTTGTGTGATTGTTTCATTGTGGGAATAATTGGGCTCAATTCTGACAAATAATTGCTTGCCTGATAGTTTCTCCATTTTGAAATTGGCTTGAGTGTTCAACCAATCCTCTAAATAATCGCCCTCCATAACTGGTCTGCCTTTGCCCTCCTCCTTGTTGATTTGTTCAGCGGTTTCGACTAAATTCTGAATAATCAAATCTCTACTGGTTCCGATGTTTCCTGGTGCCAGTAGATCGATCATGTTTTTGTGAGATTCAGTTACCCATCTTGGATTTCGCAAATGCAATTTCATCCACATCATGGCCCCCATCCCGTACTTGATGTATTGTTCTCTGAGCGCTCCCCCAGCCCACCAGAAATCAGTGTGTTGAGTTGATTTCATTCGATTGTATACGTCGTATAGTTCGGCGTTCCATATTGGAGATCTATCATACAACCGTGCCTCAAACTCCCTGCGAGCTTCTTCGTCGCCACTGTGATCAGGAATAAGATTTGAGCGTTCGTTGATTGAAAAAACAACAGGACAAGGATGTAAATGTCCTACTTCATGGCGAATTAGTCTAATGTCTGCGTTCGGGTCAAGGTTCATTGAAAACAACTCTGGACGCTTTGTTGCAACATTGCTTCCTATCAGTCTATACACCAATATTTCACCATTGATGGCAGTTGGTCCGTAATGAGTCATTGAGTCTAAGCGAGCATCTTCAATTTTAGGCTTAATAATTCCCAGCTCTTGTTCGTTCCAGCCACGAACCATGTTCCCACTGCCATCGAAACCATGTGTACGAACAAATTTAAATTTGTGTTTGTATCCTGGTTGACGCAACTTTGGATATTGAATCTGGATTGTATGAGCAACAACGGGACCTCGTTCATCTGCTCTCTGTCCGTACACTTCAAATCGCAGGCTCCTTCCTTCATCTTCAGTTCTATTTAAGCCTAGCTCAGATTCATGTAAAAAGTGAGTTGATCTTTCAAACAGATTCATTGCTTGAAAACGCAACACTTTATTGTCACGTACTCGAATGATTCTATAAACCAAATTTGTAACATCTGAATCAAATGGGTAATCGAATCGAAAAAGAACTCCGTGCGGTAAGTAACACAACGAGGAAGTATTCGATGCCAGTGGAATGCTGTTAGTTGCCCTTAATTCTTGAGGGGATTTCAGTTGTGATTCATTGTTGGTTGCTTGAGTGGGTATCATTTTGCTAGATTTTAAAATTAAAGATTGGTTTCGAAATGAGAAGGATCATAAGGATTTTTCCATCTGCCTCCCCAAACGTTTTTCTCATGTAGACTTTCCCAAAACTCCCCTATAGGAAGTAAAGAATCGTAATCATCGATTACTTTGCCGTCCAAGAAAAAATTTATGTCTAGAGCAAGCTTTTTCCAATGCCGACTATTCATTGTTGAAGACCTTCCAGAATCAAAATAGATTTTTTGAATTTCTTTGTTTCTCCATAATTCCCCACCAGAAACACGGAATCCCATTTGCCTCGCTTTAATTAAAAGCAGTGGCAAATGGTCCATGAATCTCCATTGGGTTTTTAATAGCTTAGAAGCCATTATTTAAACCATTTAACTGATGATGTCAGGATCGTTAATCCAAACACTACAACGGTTGTGATGCCATCTTCAACGCCTTCGGGAATATCAATCCCTACCTTATTGGCTCCGATTGTAATGGCTGCTAGAACTGCGGCGGCGATGGCTCCTTTAATGCCACGCTTGCCCTTTTGTCTACTTGTTGGTGGAACTGAATTGCTCATTTGAAAATTTTATTTTGTTATTAAAAAAAATGATCGAGTAGCTTCTTGATTAACCAACCGCCTAACCCACCAGCAAAGCCGATGAGAAAGGCGTTGGTTATACTAGCAAAGTCTACCCAACTTATATAGTTCATCATATCTGTCACCCATATTGATAGGGATCCGCCTGGCATTATTCCATACCAGAAATCGTTTTTAGTTACCCTCATAAAATTGAAATTGTATTTCCACAACTTCCGACCGTTATGCATTGAGGTTCTGGAGGTGCACAAGTCTCAGGGCATCGATGTTGGCCGCATCCTGAGCATCCTTGATCGCAACCTATACTATCCGATTCTTCAGAATCAGCATTCAAGCCGGGGTTCTGGCATTGATAAAATAGTTCGAAGCATTCTTCAGTTGTGTTTATTGCTAAACACTGTTGAACATCGGTCAGATACCTTGAAACCGTTTCTTCGAATTGCTGCCTATTACAAATGTTAAATCCTTTGTTCGTCCCTTTTGATCCTGGTCTTCTGTCCAATACCTTGTAACCGTCTGTTGTCCATATCAGAGCTGTCCTTTGGGCTGCGTACATCATTGTTTTGGCTGCTACAAAGCGTTGAATTGAACCTCGCAATTCAGCCCATTTGGGATCGATTGGGCATTTCTTGAATTCTTCAGCCAATGAGCAAAAGAACGGTTCACAGTTGAGGCATTTTTTCAGATCATTTTCTGCCTCATTTAAAAATGGCATTAGAGCGATGAAATGCCTCAAGCGGCCCATCCCTGGCAATAATTGATATTGAGAAAATTCTTCAGGGGATGAGATTAAAAGTGTGCAAAACTTGCTGTACGGCTTCATCATTTTTCCCTTTGGAAACACACCAATGTTTGGAATGATTTTTTCAAATATCAATTCTTCTAGCAAATCATAGCCACAATCACACAATGCGTATTTTGCTTTTTCTTGTGCTTTGTAATCGAGAGGACGGGTTTTGCCTGAGCCATTGGGTTCCATCGCTCCCTGGTCGGTTATCCATCCCTGCATTTTGATCATCATGAAAGCGGTAAAATATCCGACAGTTTCACGAAGACAATCCAAAAGGTCTTGCTCTGATTCAGTTCGTTTTTCTTGCAATGCGAAATTGCAGATTCGTTCTAATAGAGCCTTGTCAATACAAGGAGCGACAAAAGACTTTATTGCCATTTTCACATGTTTAGAAATTGTCTTCCAAGATGTGTTGGTTGCAATATCTGGCTGACAACGCAAAAAGACTTCTTTGGTCTTGCATCCCTTTTCAAAAAACAACTTGTCCGCTATGTCCTTTTTCTTTAGCATTAGTTTGGATTTGATGAAGTTAGGGGATCTATTGGAGAGACTTCTCCTGATCGAGCGAGATCAAGTGTTGTCATGTTGGGAGCATAGACATCCCATTCGAAATGCTTGTGCTCTTCATTTGTAATAGTGGATCTCCAATTTTGGATTTCAGTTAAAACATCCATGATCTCCAAATACATTTTTCGATCGTCAAATGCGTTGGTCGTGTTTTCGATGTTTTGGAATCTGAATACTTCAGAACCAGTTCCACCAATCTTGTTTTCATTGTTTTTACCAGACAGAACCGAAGAATTGTCAAATGGCAAATTCAAGTTCCTATTGACGAATTCAGCAAGTTTGATGTATTCTTCTCCTTTGAAATAATTTTGAATTGGTTCGATGTTAATCTTCACCTCTTTCCCATCGTGGATTTTGGAAAAAGTGATGATGGTTGACTGATTTGCACTTTGACCAGATAAGTATTGATCAAGCTCTTTAGTAAGTGACTGACGAACATCTTCCAATGTCGGTTTTGGTTCTCCTGCCTTTTTTGATTCGCATTTATGAGCATGTAAATCTTCAACTAATTCCATTGGGATACAAGCAACATATTTAACGTTCCAACCATTTTTAAATCCACTGATATGATATTCAGTAAATTGTCTCCTCAACTGAAGCTGAGGCAATGCACCTACGTAATCAGGATATGCATAATAATCGCAACCAGGAACGTGATCACGAGTTTGATGAATCCAAACTCCATGCTTGCGAGGATTTTCGAAGTCAAATGCTGGAATCACTTTCCAGTCTACCTTATGACCATTTCGTGAGACAACAACATAATGGCTAGGCTCTGTTTCACCAGGATTCATCTGAACAGCCAACACGTTCATCGCATCGATGTTGTGTAGACTTTTAATTGAACCAAAATCGATGGTTCGCCCATCTCCTTTATGGTGAATTCCTAGAGTATAGGACATTCTAAAAAACGTCAAATTGACCGCTCTTTGTCTCATGAATTTATTGAACCAATATCTGTTTTTTGTATTCCACCGATTGTAAGAAGATATATTCATGTACTGAGGAACCACAGTTGGACCGTCGCAACCATAACAGACTGGAAGTATCTTTTGTCCCATCAGGTTTCTCCGCTTGTTCCGGAGCATAGCAGGAGCATCAGGATCAGCATAAACCGCCTGAACCAACCTTCGTGGCTCTAAATTAGGGAGCCAATTTACTGTGGTGACTTCAGGAGATCCTGGGACTGATAAAGTTGGAGAAATCCCATTCCAAACTGGTTTGGAAGTACATGGATCACAATAACGATCAGCATTTGAAAAAACAACAGCTGTTTGACCGTTATTAATGAAAGCAATATCATCTCCATCCCTAGAGAAAAGAACTGGATTGTTATTTTGGGTAGATGACATGTCCGCTTTCGTTAATTTTAGGATAAAACGCATTGTGATTCAAATCATAAATCGGACGAACAATCCTCATAGAATTGAAATACAGTAATGCGCTGATTTTTATTTTAAAATGTTGTTTTTCTACCTGATTATAAAGAGGCAGTGTCCGTTGGATTTTGTGGTTTCCTTGAGAACGCTTCTTTTTAATTGGTTGAGTTAAGTCTGAGTCTCCAAAAAAAACGATTCGCTTGGTTTCAGGCAATTCCTTTTTCTTGGAGACTCTAGGCTTAAAATTAATTTCTCCCTTTTGCTTTCCAGTTGTTACCAGGTAGCCAATTGAGAATTCATACAGTTGATTGTTGCGGTTGTAAATATCAATTTCACTTAGTGCTTGTCTTAGCGTTATTGTTTTTACTATTTGCATTTTTCTTGGCAACTTTCTTACCAGGCTTAATCACTGCATCTGAGCCAGGTTCTTGTATGGTCTCAGGTTTCTGGTCAGCGGTTGTTGAGGTCGACAGGGGCTCATTCTCGGAATTTGCATCTGTTTGGTTTCCACCTTGCTTCTCATCATTAGCTTCTCCTTGGTTTTCAGGATTATCATTCTCATCAGCTGGAGTTTCTACTTTTTTTTTTGAAACATAGTAGAATAAGACTCCAAGTTGGCAGCGATGTCCTCGTCTGTTACAAATTCAACTGGTTTAGAGTGATATGTTGCATCCCCACTCTCCTCATCTAAATCCATTAGTTCAAGATGAGTTAAGTGAGAAAACGTACCTCCATGAAGATGGTATTCTGTTGGTTCATATTCTTTCAATAACCTGAAAGCACCAGAGTTTTTTAACTCTTCTCTTTTCTCATTGAGCACTTGCTCAAATGTTTTATTTTCTTCAGCCATTTTATTGGTTGTTATAAATTATAAAAATTGATTAATAAATCGATAGCTATTATTTCACTATTGATTATGCTTTAGGTAGTGCCCAAATGTATTCGTACACAGCAACGTTCCCTTCAAATTCAAGACGAATTTCATTCTTGTCCTTATCTATTGTTGGTCCACCAGCGGTTACACACATGCCTACTTTCGGAGTCCCAAGAGTCCACCTTCTACCATTATAATCTTGAATAACAAGAATGTATTGTTTATTTAACATGTCACAAAAGGCTGCCATCGTACCAGGATTCAAAGCGTTTACGGCTCTTCCAACTCCAGGTATCTTGAATGCAATCTTAGAACGTAAATAATTAGCGCCTTTTTCACCCGCGACATTTGCTTCCCAAGACACTGTATCTATTTGAGCGGCGAATGTGTGGAACAAATAACCAGCAACTAGTTGAATCGCATATCGCAATCTTTTAGAGCCCCTAAAAAGCGGATTGATGGATTCTCTCATTAGAGCGACATTACATGTTTTCACGAAACATATTTGACAATTCAGTCCAGGAAGAATTGTTTGATTGCAATTAATAGAAACATCAACATCATCTTCATCGCAACAGACGAACAATGCTCGTCCATTTTCAATGAGATCATGAAAAGCTTTGTTAATTTTGTGCAATACTAAGCCAGGCATTTGGATTGCAGCAAAGAGCAATAACATGCCCAACATCTTATATGTAAGTGTTGGATTTTGTATATTTTTCATTGTTAGAAATTTTTCTTTTGAATTAATTTATTTATAAGATTTGTTGTTGTTCAGTTTTCAGACTGATTACTTTTGACCAGCTCCTTCATCCGTTCGAACCAAAACAGAAGATTGCAATTCGATCAATTTATCGATCATTTTACAAGTTGCTGGATCATCAGCATTTTTCAATTTACCAGCTCCATCAACTAAATCAGCGACATGAATCTCTTCCGAAGGTTTGACTGGGTTTTTAAATCTTACCAATTTAACATCAAATGTTGCAGTCATTTTTGCACCTTCCTCATCTTCCAATTCGTATTCGAAACTGGTGTTTGCAGGAGCGATTTTCTTGACCTCAACATCTGGTTTTTTCTTCTTATTGCAATTGCATTTCTCAAGCTTTTCCAAGCGAGCATTGTCACGCTTTGCATTTACTTGTAATTTTGCAACCGTTTCCTCTAAGACTGCAATTCGTTCCTGATCCGCAGTTGGAATATCGGTTGTTTCCTTTGGATTTGCCGTTTCGGTTGTTTCCTTCGTTTTATTTTTTGCCATTAGAATGGAAGTTTTATTTTTTTTTAAAATTTGGTTTGAAATATCTGGAGACTCAGCTGGAGCCTCCAGATTATTTTTCATTGTTAGAACAATTGTTCTATGCAGCTAAAGGAGTCAACACCTCCGCAGGGATTTCGAAATTAGATGGTGCATTTGTACCCAATTGGTCTATCGTTGGGATTTGGTCGTTCACAACAACCAACTTAGGATCTGGACACATAAAGCCGATTCCACCTTTTCTAGCATGACCTAAACATATAGACCATTTGTCTTTTTGTGTCCACAAGTTTCGTGCATCACTTTCCAAATCAAGAATTCTCAATAAGTTGGATTTTGATGTCATGATTGCTGCATGACTGTTACCAAACGAAGTCAAAGGACAAAGTTGGATGCCGGAATTAGGAACCCATATAGGCTCATTGACTCTCTTTTTACCAAATCTGTCATAAAAATTGATGACATTTTTTCCACATTTTTCAAAATGTTCAATGACCATTTCATAAACCTCACAAGAAATCAATAACAGATTACCAGCATACTTTTTACCAGCAAACATTGATCTCTTCATCATTTTTAATTGCTCCCAAACTGTATCAACGGTGAACTGACCTGTTGGAGTTGGGACAAAATCCCCATTGGTAATGTGATTCTGAGTCTGAGCAAATAATCCGTCCATTACATTGTATGGAGTTCCGGGCACCCCTGATGCATTTGCAAGAGGATTGTAAACTCCCCATATAGCTGATTTCTGAGAATAATCAGCCTCAGCTTGTTCAAGCATCCCCTTCACTTTCCACTCCATAATTCCATAGTCATAAACATTGGTACCCTCTTTGTACATAGCTGCAGCAAATGCGTTTTGCTCAAATTCACCAGGGCAGAACTCACATTCAGCTTTCATTTTTCGACTGAAAATGGTATGAGCTGCGATTTGAAAATTACAATTAGGATCCCAACCGCAATTCCATTGTTTTAGAACGGATTGCATTTGAACGAAAGTCATTTCCAAATGTGTTTTCACTTTTGGAAACAAGGTTGTGAATTTGTCTAATTCAGATTCAAGTGTGCATTTACGAACCATTTGAGGGCCTTTAGTGTAAACACAAGCACTTGATTTGTTGGCCAAATCTTCTAGTTCGGCACCAATATCAAAATATTCCATACAGCTTGTTGTTTTGTTTTTGTTGTTGTAAAATCTTGGGTAGAGATTTGCTGAATTTGGAAATAAATTTTACTAAGCCGAGTCTTCAGGCTTTTGAGTTGATTGTTTCTCTTTAGCCATGTCACGAGCGTAATCTCGATCAGCTTGATTTTGTTCCTCAAGTGGCTTGTTTTTTACTTTTTGAGCTTCAGCCCATTCTGCTTTTGAAGCAAATTCAGATTGAGATTTTGCAACAATAGAAGATTCCTCCTGAGCGTTTGGATTTGGCTTTGCTTTAGCAATCTTTTCTCCCTGAAGTGCCTTGTTTGTTGCTTTTAATTGAGTATTCTCATTTGTCAGTGTTGACATTTTGGCTTCCTGAGCAAGCATTTTTGCGTCCTGTTCATCCATTCTCTTTTGGAATGCTGCAAATTGCTTTTCTGTTTCAGTTTGCTCTAAAACTTCTTCAGTCGATTTAACTGAAGGTGCTGGTGCTTCTGTTTGAGGAGCTGCCGGGTTCGATTTAAACCAGTTCCTTACCTTATCGAATGTTGACAGTTCCTCTGTCGTTGGTTTAATAATTTCTTTAGACATATTATTTTTTTTATTGTTTGCGTTTTTGAAATAATCGAGATAAGTGTTTTGATCAGAATTTATATTAAACAAAGAAGTGGTTGCAGCTGGATCGTCCACGAAATCACTTGCGTATAAATGCTCGAATGTTTCGTATATTTTTCTGGACCAGTCCCAATTTGAATTGTATACCAAATCGCCCTCAACCGTTTCTACTTCAAGCGATATTTTCTTTCCGTCCTCATCGTATTGATATGGGATCCCTGGTTTAAATGAAATGGACATTCCCATCATGTTCGGATGGTCCTGAGCCATTGCTAAAGTGTATTGGTATTTTTCAGTGTTGGCCAACTCCCCTATCTTTTTTGACAATTGAATGTCAGCTAAAACACAGTTACCATCTAATCGGTAATTTGTAGAAACTCCAGCAAACATTCCATACCCAGGACCAGAGTACATGGGATGATCATATCTTACTTTTATTCCATCTTTTTCGCCTGATGCGAATTTCACCAAGTCCTCCAAAAAACTCAATTCGATGTTGGTTCCATGACCGATCGCTTCGCCTACTTCGATAATCTTGACAGCTGACAATGCTCCATTTTCTGCATCGACAGATACGTTCGATTGCGTTGCTGCATTCGAACGAAAATGTTTTATGGTTTTATGGTTTTGAGAATTATCAGGCATGGTTTGTTTTTTGTATTTTATGGGCAACCTGTTGTTGTCATTTCCCAAGGAACGTCTATTGGATTCGCTCCCGAACCTGCAAACACTACACTTTCTGATGGTGGGCTATTGGTGTAAATGTTCCCGTTACTTACTGTTCCACCCACCAATGTTGCAAATGAATTTAAGTCGGCAGGCACAACTCCAACAAGTGTTCCCAAACCCGAATCTCCAGTATTGAAAAAGTAAACGTCTGTTCCAAAAAGGAAATTTAAAAAATCTGCCCATGTTGCTCCTGCTCCTGTTAAAAATGTTTCCCCTAACACATAGCAACCTTCGCCAACAGTTTCCTGCGTCACAGGCAATACAACCGTTGCACAATTAGGGTCTGTACTTGTGTTTTTAAATGTTCCTGCATTGTAAGTGTAAACGCAAGTTGTCGCGTCTAAATAAGCCTGTAATGCCGCTAAATCGGCAAAGGTCATTCCTGTAGTCCCACCAAACAACGTTAGGTCAAAGATTAAAGTTGATATGTCGACGGTCTCTAAATCTACTGGCGCACCTTCTAAAGTAAAGGATAGGGTGTTAGCAATTGCTGGTTCACAACTCGCTTTGCCCAAATCAAATTCAGGGGCTTCACAAACCATTGATTCAGTTGCAGTGAATGGCAAAAGCACCTCGGTCTTATTTTCACTCATAAGTGAAACTGTAAATTCTGTACAACCACAAGCACTTTCAAAGTACCAGTAATTTGCGAACAGATCTGGTTGTACTGCATATGCAGACTTTCCGAATGTAACAGGAGCGAAACCTGATAAGCCACTTGTAAATCCATTTGAGAAAGTTGTGTTGCTTGCTGAGGCTGGGATTAAAATATCTGTATCGCAGCTGGTTTGTTCTCCACCGCAAGTAAAGGAAACATTCGTAATTGACCAGTCAATTGTCCAGTCAAAAAACCGATTGATATTGTCGCTTGGAATTGAAATTTGTGGTGTGTTGTTGTCAACTGCAAATGTTGTCAAACATTGATCGTTGCATTCACTAGAACTCACAATTGTTTCAGCTTCTTCATCGAACTTTGTTCCGTCTTCTGCCGATCCTGTGACTGTTGCTGTATTACTCAAATCAACTTCTCCACACTTGGAAGGGGTCACTTCAAATTCTAAAACGAAAGATTCACCAGGGGCGATTGTAGCAGCGACTGGAAATGTCTGAGTTGTAGACAAACAATCTGGAATTTGATCGTCAATAGAAACAACCGCTTCATATCCTCCAACATTATCTACTGTAATAGTATAATTATATGGAACATCATTTGTGATGCCATCTTGAGCGTTGCTTGTTTTTGAAACCGAAATTTCACCAGGAGCTGGATCAAGTAATATAGTGTCACAGAACTCAACCATCTCATTATTGGTTGTAATTGTTTTGCAGACTTCAAATCCAGTCAGCTCATCGGGACAATCAAGTGCTGGACAAATACAGGGTTCTGAATATGTACCAGCTGAAAAGACCTCCGTTGTTGGTGTGATGTCAGCGTCAGCTGCACCAGGGGACAAGGAATAAGAACAGCCTGATCCGATTCCATTAACATCCCATCCGACCGTTTGAAGCTCGTCGCATTCAGCAATTACATCAGCTGCAGTCATTGTATAACACTGAGAACTGACATTTAGAAATGTGATGCTGAGCATCAACATTGAAAAAATAATTGTTTTTAAATTGTTCATTTTATTGGCAAATTTCATAAATGACTTGATAATTTGATGAAGCCGCTGTTCCGATGAATCGAACCAAAGACAAATCTGTATTAATAGGGTTAAGCATTGCTGTTGTTGCAGAATAAGCATAGCCATTTGAAGACCATACAGGCGTTGTTCCATCAGTTGTGAATACAACAAATCCAGATGAACTATCTCTAATGTTTGTTATTGCTCCTGAAGATCCAGCTGGTACTGGCAATGACTGAACAGCATTTCCAGTAAGGTTCATTACATAAGACTGACAAGTGTTCGGAGTTGTTTCTGATGCACAACAATCTGATAATAGATCAATTCCCTGGCTTATTTCAAACAACAATGAGTCTCTTCGTAAATCGTTGAATCCGTTTGTTGCCAAACACAATTCAGAATCTCCATTAGCGATACTTGTTGCTGTATTTCTGAAAATAAAAATCGGAGCAATTCCCTGGGAATTGTCTCCAGAAAGAGTTGCAGCATTTGTCCAAGTGGTGAATGCTGGATCGATGTGATCATCTAAATGGGAAATGTTGTTTCCATCTATAATGGGACCAACAGGCGTTGTGAATGAGCTAAAAAACTGTCCATCTACATCTTTTGAGCAAACATATTTTGGGCTTGAGGCGTTGGTGAAAACGATCAATCCATTTTGAACGGAAACATCTTGAATATTAAAGAACAACCAAGTATTGTCTCCGGAACCACCAAATGGAACCTGAGTTGTTTCATTAAAATATGATCCATCAACAAGGATGGCAACCGTTTCGTCTCCTACAGCAGTATAACCTTGAAGGCTCGAATCTAATAGTTTGAATATTTGATCTGCTGGGGATGCTCCAGAACCCAATCCACCACCAGATGACAAAACCCATCCGTTCATTGATGAATCAAAACCAAATTTGTCGAACTTATCTGAAGTATCAGCGTTCTTAACCATCTCAATTTTGCACTCAGTTGAACCTGTCGAGCTTTTGCCACAAGTATCAATGAGCGCTTTGAAACAGCTTAGCAATGAATCTAATGAATCATTTGATGATGTATCGGAAACGAATATTTCACCAGCTAAATTCAAAGAATCAAACTGGCCATTGATAGAATCAAGACTGGATTTCATTTCACCAAAACAAGACAATATAGAATCGTTCTGAGCTGCGTTGGTTGTATCGGTTACAAATAGATCTCCTGTTATTTCAAGAGATACCAATAGTTCCTTGACATCGTTTAAACAACTTATAATTGAATCGTTTTGAGCGCTGTTCGTGGTATCTGTCACAAATAGATCTCCTGTTATTTCAAGTACATCCAAATCGTTGTCGATGCTTTCTAATAGGGTTTTTATTGCAGCTGAGCAATTCAATAATGAATCATTTTGAGCGGCATTGTTTTCATCAAAGACCGAAACGGTTCCTGTAATGCTGAAGCTGTCTGGAAAATTTCCGACTTCTATTGTTCCACAAATTTCATTACACAATGCCTCACAATTATCAATTAACTGTGATGAGACAATGTCAGGACAAGGAAGTCCTGAATCGCAAAACGTACCTTTTACCGTTTGCCTAACTAAAAGAGGACATCCAGCTTCGTCGTAAATTTCAAGATCGACAAGGAAATTGTTTGATGGATCATCACTATGATTTGCAGCAATGACAGTCCCATCTTCAATAACTTCATAATAAATGACAGGATTGCAAACGTTTGAAAGCGTGCCTGTGTATTCCAATGTTATTGGCTGAGCAGTAACAATGAAGCTGATGAGTAATAATATGATTGGGAGAATTCTCATTAGTTGCGAATGATTTTAAAACCTGATGTTCTGCCTTTGATTGGTTCAGCCGTTCCACAAGTCTCCGTTGCTGCATAGGTAAAACCAGCGATTGGCGGATCACAATAACCACACAAGGCAGGATCTGTCTCTTCATAAACAAATCCGGCAATAGGCGGCTCACATGTGTTATTGAGTTCAAAAGCGCAACGCTTTCCATGACAATTTAAAGTTGTGATCACATATTCAATTACAAAATCATCAGCGAAATTCAAACCTCCATCGCCGTCACTGACAGCAATAGTACCGGAGAGATCCGCAATTTCAACAGTATGAACGATGTCAGCATAATAGCCGTCGCCCTGGTAAATATTGATTGTGGTTGTAATGAATACATCTGAATCAGGAACTGAATCGATGTTGGTGAAATAAATTGTGTCGCAAACTCCTCCTGGAGCTTCTTGGATATTTATTCCTGAATAAATTGAATCGCAAGTTGTGAATGTTAAATCACATGCAAGAGCGTCACATGCATAATTGAAGCAGCCTCGACAATGATCTTGAGCGATTGCATTTGTTTCAAATAAGGTTGTGAATGTAAAAAGCAAAAGCAAGGATCGGAAGAAAAGACTTTTCATTAAGGTTGATGTTTAATGTTCGAATTTTACACAAACTTAAATGATTGGTCTTTCTGAAAAAACGACAAAAAAAAATCAGCGCTTGGATCTTCTGCTCCAGATCTTCTCAGCTGCTTTAAGACTCAGGAGATCTTCGTCAATATCGTATAGATCATAAAATTCGAATATGGCTTCTTTGATTTTTATTTTGGATTTCCTTCTTGCTCGAATAAATGAAATCAATTCTTGACAAAATAAAGTATAGATCAGTTTATTCAAATATGAATCAACCGATGGATTGTCGATTATCTTTTTGTAATTGTGAGATCCCAATTTCAATATTATAACATCTAATTTCTGAAGCATCTTGCTCTCCCCTATTACTTTGATTTGACATTCAAAGGCGAATAAGGAATACAGGCTGATCGCATTTGAAAACAGCGAGTCTCTTTTGACATCAATTTGCGCTCCAAACTTACTCACCAAATAAGCCTTCAGGAAGGGCTTTATCTGAAGACAATAACTTTCTTTTAAATTTTCTGACACGATTTTTGTTTTCTAATTAGCAACTATTTTTCTAATTGTAAATTTTAATCAAACATGAAAAAACCAATATTTTTCGCCTTAATGGTTATTGCAACATTTTTTATTTTATTCAAATCTATTCATGATTTAGCAGATCAGGAGCAATATAGCCTAGAGCTTGACCAGCAGTTTCGACAAGCTATGACCAAAGCTGCAAAAGACAAAAGTTTGTTCTACTGGCTTCTACCCGATAGCCAAGATTTTCTAAATATCCCACAGGATCCAGCCAATCCGATTAATAAACCTAAAGTCGAATTAGGACGAAGATTACTCAACAACAAATTCACAGGAATTCGCCCAATGAAGAATGCTGGATACGGTCTATACTCTTGTGCTAATTCATGTCACAATCTCGAATTTGGTGGATCTTCCATTACACCATTTTCCATTGGAGACGGTGGTCGCCAAATTGGAGACATCATCGAACAAATACCAGCGTATCCAGATTCCCTATGTGACATCCCTCCAATAAAGTCCCCTGCCAATATCAACCAGGCATTTCAAGAAAACACATTGTGGTCCTCTATGTTGGGCGCTGGTGGTGCCAATGAAGGAATCAATTTTAACGAAACAGGAAATGAAATTCAACATCCATCCGAATGGAATGCTTTGGGTTACAAAGGGCTTGAAACACAAGCTATAGTTGGCGCTGAAGGTCATCGACTCGAATTTAATCCACTAGTAAACCTCTACAAAAATGATACCTTAATCCAGTTATTTCACCATGCCTACCCTACTGATCAAAATCCTTTGACTGATTTGAATGCAAAAATGGCTATAGCTGCCTATCAGAGGACTATAATTACCAATGAAGCACCCCTTCAAATGTATCTGAAGGGAGAGAAATCTGCATTGAATAATGAAATGAAAGAAGCTGGATTGCTATTTTTTGCCAACTGTACAGATTGCCACTCCTCCCCTAGCCTAGCAAATGACCAGGCTTTTTTCGATTTCGAATTTG
>CALBCY010000152.1 GCA_937927195.1 uncultured Chitinophagales bacterium | reverse complement strand
GGCTGTACTGATCAATGTGCGCCTAACTATAATCCAGAAGCAATAGAAGATGATGGTACTTGTGAGAGCTATTTAACTTGCCCTGAGAGCACTTGTTTCACAGAATATTACTGGAATTTAGCAACTTGTTCATGTGAAACTTTGTTCGTTGATTATTTCTGCGATGACAACAATGAGTGCACCAATGATTATGTTGATGAGAACACTTGCGAATGTGTCAATGAACTTATTGATGGTTGTGGAATTGATGTTCCAGGATGTACAGACCAATGTGCTCCAAACTACAATCCAGAGGCAACCCTGAATGATGGTTCATGCTTAGCTTATGAAACAACTTGTCCAGAAAACACTTGTTTTGAAATTTACGAATGGGATCCAAACTCTTGTTCTTGCAATACTTTATTTGTAGACTATTTCTGTGATGACAATAACGATTGTACAGAAGATTCATTTAATAGTGAAAATTGTGAGTGTATCTATCAAGAAATTCCTAATTGCGGACTTGATTTTGGATGCACCGATCCTTGTGCTCCAAACTACAATGCTTTTGCAACTCAAAATGATGGCTCTTGCGAATCTTATGAAACTTGTCCTGAAAACACTTGTTTCTTCAATTATGAATGGGATCAAACTTCTTGTTCTTGTTTCACAATCGCTATTGATTACGATTGCAACGACAATAATGATTGTACGAATGACTTTGTGGATGAAACCATTTGTGAATGTGTCAACCAAATCATTCCTGATTGTGGGGTACCAATAGGCTGTACCGATCCTTGCGCTCCAAACTTTGATGCAACTGCAGTCTTTGACGATGGGTCTTGTGAAATTTATGCTGGATGTCCTGAGAACACTTGCTTCTTCAATTATGAATGGGATGAAACCACTTGTTCTTGTTTGACAATCGCCATTGATTACGATTGTGCCGACGATGACGAATGCACCAACGACTTTGTGGATGAAACCACTTGTGAATGTGTCAATCAAATCATTCCTGATTGTGGCGAGCCTTGCAATTGTCCTTCCGATTACGATCCAGTTTGTGGAGAGAATGGGAACACCTATAGCAATGCTTGTTTTGCAGAATGTGCAGGTGTAACAGAATACTCTTCTGGTTCTTGTTCTTCGATTTGTCAAATGGGTCCACTGTTTAACTATGAATACACTGGGAGTTTTGGAACAGATGATGTTCCTCAGTCTTTTGCCGCCAACACTTATTGTTTCCATGAAAGCTTTGGATTAAATAATATCTGCGGATGGGAATGGGACTTTGGAAATGGTGAAACTTCCACAGAATCCGACCCTTGCGACATTTCATTCCCAAGTCTTGTAAATGGAGAACCCGTAACAGATCCATACTTGGTTTGTTTGACCATAATTGACTGCAATGGAATCGCTCTTGGAACTTGTTGTGAAGAAATTCCATCAGTGATTAACCCAGTAATGGGTTGCACTGATCCATGCGCTCCAAATTACAATGCGGATGCAACATCGAATGATGGTTCTTGTGAGCTTTACCAAACTTGTCCTGAGAACACTTGCTTCTTCAATTATGAATGGGATGCGACAAGCTGTTCTTGTTTAACCATTGCCATTGACTACGAATGTGACGACAACAATGATTGCACGGAAGATTCATTTGACAATGTTAATTGTGAATGCATCAATCAGGAGATTCCAAACTGTGGCACGGAACTAGGCTGCACCGATCCTGCTGCTTGTAATTATGATCCTGCTGCGAGTGCAGACGCTGGCAACTGTGATTATGGAATTACTGCTTGTCCTCAACCATGTAATGTAATATATGGTTGTACAGATCCGCAAGCGAGCAATTACGATTCTGGGGCTACCTGCAATGACAACACTTGTAATTTTGATGCTTGTGAAATTTCAGAAGACTACCCTTGGTTGTGTGGTGCTGTTGATCCGAACAATTGTTGTCCGGGATCGAGCATTACTGTTTATGACAATGGAGACTTTGCTTACATCTTGTATCAACCTGGTGCTAATTGTGATGAAATTGGATTGTTGTATTTCCAAACAGGAGAATTGTTCTGTGAAGGAAGCGACATGTCTGACTGCTACGATTTGTATTCATTGTTTAATTTCACTGCAACTGTTGTTTGGGAATGCACTAATGAAATAAATGGATGCAACGATCCTATTGCTTGTAATTACAATCCAAGTGCAACTGTCAATGATGGTACTTGTGTTTATGGAAACATTGAATGTCCACAACCTTGCAACGCTATTTCTGGTTGTACAGACCCTGGAGCAAACAATTACAATCCTGCTGCAAATTGCAATGACAATTCATGTACTTACGATGTCGTAACGGGATGTACTGATCCTATTGCTTGCAATTACGATCCAAGTGCCGACATCAATGATGGAACGTGCGTTTATGGAAACATTGAATGTCCACAACCTTGCAATGCCATTTCTGGTTGTACTGATCCTGGAGCAAACAATTACAATCCTGCTGCAAATTGCAGCGACAATTCTTGTACTTATGATGTGGTAACTGGCTGTACTGATCCTGTTGCTTGCAACTACAATCCAGCTGCAAACACCAATAATGGTAGTTGTCAATATGGTAATTTTGAATGTTCACAGCCTTGCAATACCACTTTTGGTTGTACTGATCCAGAAGCTAGCAATTACAATCCATCTGCAAATTGCAGCGATGGTTCTTGTACATATGGTGCCTGTGAAATTTCTGAAACTTATTCATTCCTATGTGGTGCTGTTGACCCGAATAATTGTTGTCCGGGATCAAGTATCACCGTTTACGACAATGGAGACTTTGCTTTCATCTTGTATCAGCCAGGTGCTAATTGTAATGAAACTGGATTGTTGTATTTCCAAACAGGAGAATTATTCTGTGAAGGAAGCGACATGTCTGACTGCTACGATTTGTATCAATTGAATAACTTCAATGCAACGGTCATTTGGGAATGTGGACCATGTGTCTGCACAGGTGAATACGATCCAGTTTGTGGACTTGACGGCAATACTTATTCCAACGCTTGCGAAGCAGCTTGTGCTGGTGTAGCCATTGATTATCTAGGGGAATGTACCCTTGGAAATGGAGCAGATACTGTTCAAATCTGTATGGGACCAAATGAGTATGTTACGCTTTGCCCTCCTTCATACTATCCACAGAATTATCAGATTTCAGAATACAATTCATTCTTCTCAACTTGTACGGTTGAGCCGAATGGAATTTGCTTGCAATACCATTCATTGCCGAATGTTTATCACGATCCTGTAACGGTTGTCTATTGCAACCCGAATGATCCAAGTGATTGTTACATAGTTGTATATTACATTCAAATCTCAGAAGATTGTCCAGAGACAGAACCATGTCTTGATTATGTTTCAGCTTGTACTGCACCTTTGACACCAATTATCTTGTGTCCTGAATTCTGTGATCTTGATGGAATGGAATATGACATCACCTTCTTCGATTCTTTCTGGACATTCTGTTCAATGAGCTTAGTTGAAGATGATTGCTTGAGATACATTCCACTTCCAGGATTGGAAGAATTTGATTTCACCGACACCATAACTGTTGTTGCTTGTACACCACAAGGAATCTGCGACACGATCTATTATTTGATGGAAGTTGGAGAATGCGAGGGAGGTTCACCAAGATTGGATATAGAAGAAGATTCAAGATTTACGGTTTATCCAAATCCAAGCAACGGCTTCTTCATCGTACAAGTTGATCCAAATTTCACATCTGAACAACACTTATCAGTTTACGATGTAAGCGGAAGATTGCTAGAAGAAATATTCGTTGACAGTCCAGTCGTAGAATTGAACCTTCAAGATTACTCAAGCGGAATGTACTTCCTGGAATGGAGAAGCACAACCGAGCGAAAAGTTGAAAGAATCGTGATCGAACATTAATCGATTTTCTATTCTTTATTAATTCTTTTCTTTTAGAATAAAATAATATCAAGGGCTGCCAATTCATTTTGGTGGCCCTTTTTTTTTATGTTTTCCACAGCACCACCCTGTCATTTCTGGCTTGACCAGATTTCACGCGAACCATCAGAACGACGGATGGGGCAAGAATAAAGTATCTGGCAGAAACAACTATATTTTGTGCATCCGTAATGTTGGTTTGTGCAATGTGCTTTGTGGCAGATGGTTCAACAGTTGGCTCGTGGGATTCCTGATCGGGGTCAGGAATGACGAGATGGGTAAGAAATCACGGGAACCATCAGAACGACGGGCCACCTGATATACTTACCATCCGTCCACATACCTCCCCACATTCCACCCCGTCATTTCTGGCTTGACCAGAAATCACGTGAACCAACTGTAGCACGAATCATCCTGTTCACATGACATCAATGAACTTAGATAATTTTGTTGCTATTCTAATCCTTTAAAAACCGAGGAAGTTGAAAAGCTAAAAAGGGATTTACTGTCTTGTATATTAGTTCACAAAATAATTTGGTTTGAAGGCAGGTGGTTTGTGGCAGGTGGTTCAACCTGTTGGCTCGTGGGATTCCTGATCGGGGTCAGGAATGACGAGATGGGTAAGAAATCACGCGAACCATCAGAACGACGGACCACCTGCAATACTTTCCATCCGTCCACATACCTCCATACATTCCACCCCGTCATTTCTGGCTTGACCAGAAATCACGCGAACCATACGAACGACGAGCCACCTGCTATACTTACCATCCGTCCACATACCTCCACACATTCCACTCCGTCATTTCTGGCTTGACCAGAAATCACGCGAACCAACTGTAGCACGAATCATCTGGTTCACATGACCTCAATGAACTTAGATAATCTTACTGTCTTGTATATTAGTTCACAAAATAATGTGGTTTGCAAGCAGCTGCTTTGTGGCAGATGGTTCAACAGTTGGCTCGCGGGATTCCCGATCGGGGTCAGGAATGACGGGATAGGGCAGGAATGACGGATGGGTCAAGAATGACGTGTTTGGCAGAAATAACTGAATAGAACGTATCATGTCATATCACAAATCAGCTCCATCACATAATCAATTTGCCGCTCCTCCCCTACCACAAAAGTATGTTCACCAGTAATTTCAAAAGACATCTTTTTGTAAAATGCGATTGCATCAGGATTTTCATTCCATACACCCAACCAGAGCTTTTCCTTTCCTTTTTCTTTCGTGAAATTTTTCGCAAAGCCAATCATCACTTTTCCGATTCCTTGGCCTTGAAAAGATTTCAACAAATAAATTCTTTCAATTTCGACAGAATCCTCATCCTTAAAATCGGTTTGGGCTGGTCCAGTATTGAGTTTTAAATAGCCCGCAATTTCACCCTCCCATTTCACGAAATAAAAAAAAGATTCTTCGTTTTGAATTTCCTTTAATATTTTCGTTTTATTGAAATTTTCCTTAAGATAACGATTGAAATTCACAGGGTCGTTCTTATGGGCATAGGTTTCAATGAAAGTTTTTAATGCCAGTTCTCTTAAAGTTTCTATTTCTTGGATTGAAATACTAACTATTTCCATTCTTTCTTTCTTTTACAAACCAATTGCTTCGTGTTTTTGTGTCTTCGTGTTCATTCACAATTTATCCGTAAATTTACCCCATGAAATTAACAAAAAGCATAAAAGAAGCTGCGAAAAGATTGTGGGAAGCGAATGAACAGAAAGAAACTTGCCCACCAGTTAGAGAGTTGATCGGAACAGAGGACATTGAAAAGGCTTATGCCGTGCAAAAAATAAACAACGACAAAAGGGCCAAGAAAGGAGCCAGAATGCTTGGCTGCAAAATCGGACTGACCTCTATAGCCGTCCAAAAACAATTGGGTGTTGACCAACCAGATTTTGGTTTGTTGTACAACGACATGGAAGTTTTTAATGGTGGTGAAATTTCAGTTAAAGAACTAATGCAAGCGAAGGTCGAGGCTGAAATAGCTTTTGTCTTGGGCAAAGACCTAAAAGGAAAACAATTGGGAGCAGCAGACATTATTTCAGCAGTAGATTATGCTTTGGCTTCCATTGAAATTGTCGGAAGCCGAGTTGAAAACTGGAACATTCGTTTGAACGACACCATTGCTGACAATGCCTCAGCAAGCCATTTTGTTTTGGGTCATCTTCCTAAAAAGTTATCAGAAATTGATTTAGTCAATTGCAAGATGGTCATGAAGAATGGTAGAAAAAAAGTTTCCTCAGGCACTGGAGCAGATTGTATGGGCTCACCAATCAATGCCTGTGTTTGGTTGGCCAATAAAATGGCTGCTTTGGGTCAGCCTTTAAAAGCTGGCGACCTTATTCTTACTGGTGCTTTGGGGCCAATGACCGCTGTCAAAGCAGGGGATCATTTTACGGCTTCTATTGAAGGCTTGGGCGATGTTTCTGTTGCCTTTACAAAGTAATTTAATACTGTGTTCTATTGTGTTCTATGCGGTAGGCGATCCTATGGTTTGTTATTTTGAACCACATAGGGCACAATAGGACACAATAGAACACAGTGCATTTATTTCACCACAACAATTTTTGCACTAACTCTGGCATTTCCAGCATCTAAAAATAGATAGTAATTTCCTGCCGGCATTTCTTGACAATCCCACTGCATGTTATTGATTCCTACAGCTCTATTTTGTTGCTCGAAAGTTTTTACAAGCTTCCCATTTTGATCAAATACTTTTGCTTTTACTACTGCGTCTTCTTTCAAGGTAAAACTTAGATTAACCAAATCAGTCGCTGGATTTGGAGCAGTCACAAAACTCATTTCATCGATGCTCAATTCTTCAACAAAAACATTTGGATTGGTTAAATCCTCCCCAGGCGTTTCAAGTTGTTTGGTGGTATAAACTCTAAATTCTCCAGCCTTTAAGAAAACATCCTGACTTTCACCATTTACCATCAAGCTTTCACCCGTCAGGTAATCATACCACATGCCCGTTTGGGGAAAATTTCCGGTAATGGATCCATCATTCACATCAAAATTACCCAGTACATTTACATCCATAGAATTGTGTCTCAATGTAATTCTCTTCATCGCACCAGCTGCGTCCATATCAAAATCTGTCGTTTGGAACGCTGGTTCTGTTGTTCGTAGATTGATCAAAGCCGAATAAACTTCCTTCAATTTCACTCTATTCTCTTCTTCCAAATAATCCCAAACCAAAGGCTTAACGCTGGTTCTACAATTGTCATTAATCGACCCATTTCCACAATCGTTGATTGAATAATCAAAACCCAATTCTCCAAATTCGTAGATCATTTTTGGCCCAGGGACCGTAAAGAAAAATGCAGCTGCAGCCTTGCATCGTTCCAATGCAATATCAAGATTCTTTACCGAATAATTGCCTGGACCTGAATTTCCGAAGGATAGATTTTTAAACATCATTCTTTCTTCATCATGGCTTTCAAAATACCCAATCAATTTAGGCTCGTTCCAGTTTCTTACTTTGTGTGAAATAAAATTCAAATTGGAATTGTTGTTGTATCCCATTGCAGCTTCGTCATAATTGTCATTCATTTTACCCCAAAACATCAAACCATAATTGGCCAACTCTCTCTCTTCGTCGCCATTACCAAGATGCTCCAAGATTCCATAAAAACCAGGCGAAAGGTCTTGCATGTAATCGTGAAAATCTTTCCAAAGTTGAATTCTGTAGGCATCATAACCATAAAAGTCTCCTCCATTTTGAATAAAACCTTTAGACAAATCAAATCGATAGCCGTCTATGTTGTATTCTTCGATCCAAAACTTAATCACATCTCTCGCATAATCAATCGTCTCTTGGCTACCAAAATCCAGGTCAATGAACACATTAAAATCATGTGCAGCAAATTGGTTGCACCAAGGATTATTGGTAAGCGGATACATTTGAACAATTGGATTCTCCTCGGTCTGGTGATTGAGCACAATGTCCATTATAACAGCCATGCCCATTTCATGACACTTGTCAATCAATTCTTTAAACTTATTTTTTGTTCCGTAATACTTATCAACTGCAAACATAAAAGATGGATTGTAACCCCAACTCAAATTACCTCCAAACTCATTGACCGGCATCAACTCAATTGCATTTATCCCCATAGCGGCATAATATGGCAAAGTATCTATCAGAGATTGAAAGTTTCTATTTTCATCATCAAACAAATCTCTCAACAAAACTTCTACAATAACCAAATCGGTTTCTGCTGGTCTTTCAAAATCTGTAACAGTCCATTCATATTCTTCCTGTGCCGTTTGCAAAACTGAAACGATCCCTTCATTTGTATCAAAAGGATATTCTTTTAAGTTTGGATAAGCTGCCTCAGGAATGTATGGATCATTCCAAAAATCTAAAACTTTCTCCGAATAAGGATCTGCTATATTCAAGCTGCCATCAAATAGAAATTGATAAGCATATTCCTGTCCGGGAATTAAATCATTGACTTGTACCCAAAAGTTATTTCCATCTGGGCTTTTTTTCATATTAAAATCTTCATTTAATCCCCAATCATTGAACTCCCCAATCAAATAAACATTTTCTTTCCCAGGTGCATAAATATTCAATATTGCCGTGTTTTCATCAAGGTAGTTTACTCCATTGTTAATACCAACAGGCACTTCTTCAATTTGAGATTCACCTGTTACATAGTAACTCACTGTTGAAGTGGCGGTCCCACTTGCTGTTTCCGCAACAACTTCCATTGTATAAGTTTCACCAGAATTGGGAAAGCTGTATGTAAAGGCAAAAGTATTGCTCAAAGGAACCAACTCAACAATTTCATCATTGACCAAAAATGTAATGTCTGCTGTTTCGGAAACCTCTCCAGAAACGACAACAGTTGTTCCTGGCTCCACAACGGTAAAATTATTGCCTGGTTGAACAATAACCACTTCACTTCCCCCTTGATAAACATCCAGATAAATATCTGTTCCACCAACATCCTTGCCTTCCAAATATCCTCCACCTTCTTGAGCTACATCACTTCTGAAAACAAGTGCGATTTGTAAAATATCTTCTCCTTCTGGCACAGCAAAATATTCACGGATCGAAGGTCCTATCGGTAATTGATACAAATCATCTCCCAAACTTTCCAAAAGAGTCGCTTCTACATTTTCCCCCCAAGCAGTTTTCACATATTTCCAATCTGTTGCCGAAGTACTTTCTTCAGTGATTACTCCAATATGCGCATAAATATCTCCTTCAAACCCAGCCAAGCCTTCATTACCAAGAGCAGCATTGAACAAAATAGTAGTGGCTTCTTCCGAAGAGAAAAAAATGGGATCTGATGAGATCAATTGTCCCAATAAAGAATTGGAAAGGAAGAGGCAAAGAATAAGCCCGAAACTGTTTAATGATTTATTCATGGTGATTTTTTTATAGAAATGTGCCGTTTAAATGTCTTGTGGTTCAAATTGTCTACTGCAAACTTTGTGCTAAATTTTAGATTTCTTCGATAACAATAAAACATGGAAAATGTTTTTTATTTAGAAGACACTCTGAACTTAATGAGAAGTTTTTCCATCAGAAATCTAATAGTTTACATGCAAAATAAAAAAAACCTCAGTTAACCAATCGGCTAGCTGAGGTTTTTAATCTCAAATGTTAACAATTAACATTTCAAATTTGTTAGCGAACCAACATAATTCTTTTTGCAATGGCTTCGTTTTGAGTTTCCAAAACATAGAAGTATTGACCAGTAGGAAGTCTTGCTCCGTTGTCAGAAGTTCCATCCCAAGAGATAGAGTGCTCGCCACCAACTTTAACTTCATTAACCAATACTTTTACCAATTGTCCAACTAAATCATAAACTTTCAAGCTTGAAAGTTCTCCGTCAATCGTCGCATAAGTAATGGTTGTGCGATCAACAAAAGGATTTGGTGCCGCCTTCATTGTTTCTTTGATTTGACTCAAATCACCAAGACCAGAAGCAACAACTTCAGAGACAAAGTCTGCAATTTCAGTACAAGAATTGAAAGTAACAGCAACAACCATCTCCTCATCGCCAACCATCAATGATCTGTTGTGACCATCATTGACACCATTGTTAACTCCACAATCAGCTAAACCAGAAGGAAAGCTTCCTGCATCTGCAGGATCTTGACCTTCGTCTCCACCCCAGTCGTTGCCATTGATGAATTTGTACTGATATTCACCTGCAGGTATTGTAACAGTTAATTCATAAATACCGTCTTCATTGTTGTCAACCATAGGAGTTCCTCCTGGAGTCCAATCGCCAACGCTACCGTCTCCGATTTGACTCTGGACATTGCCTGCCAAATGAACACCCAATTCAGTAGTCTCTACATTGTTCATATCAACTGCAAAAGTTACAGTAGTTTGTGCAACGGTCCAGACGGAACATAGGGTTAAAAATAAAACTGGTAGTAATAATTTTTTCATACGCTTTTAATTTTAATTAATAAAACAGTTACTATAGTAAGATAAGCCAAAAATCCAAAATTGCACAATCTTCTTTTGATTTTTTATTGTTAATAAAACCTTAACAATCTTGTGTTTAATCCAAGAATCAAAAATAGACAAGAACTTGAATTTTGGAATTAGCTTAGAGCCTTTTGAAATGATAAAATTCCTCCCTATATTCAATTTATAAGAAACCTTAGAAAATCGACAGCCAAAAAATAAACATGTAATGGGCGAACAAAATGTAATACTTCCCAGAAGCCAAAAGGACATTCAGAATTTCACAAAACTGTTATTGAATGATACTCAAGCATTAGAAAAAATGCTCTTTGACCAATTGTTTGAATTGAAACCCATTAGAATTGGTGCCGAACAAGAGTTTAATTTGATTGACAAACACTTTAAACCAGCTTGTCTCAATTTGGAGGTTTTGGAAAAGATTAATGATGAGCTTTTTACCACAGAATTGGCCAGATTTAATTTAGAATGTAATATTCCACCGCTTGAATTCAAAGGGACTTGTTTGACTGATATGGAAAAAACCATAAAGGGTTTGCTGTCTAAAGTTCAAAGTGTTGCAGCCGAATTTGATACAGATATTATTATGACGGGAATTTTACCGACCATAAGAAAGTCTGATGTGAAATTGTCAAACATTACTCCAATACCGAGGTATAAAGCTTTAATGGAAGCCATTTTGAATCTAAGAGGTGAATCCTCTCTTCCATTGAACATTAGAGGAATAGACGAACTAATGATGCGTCACAGCTCACCAATGATCGAAGCAAGTAACACTGGGTTTCAAGTTCATTTACAAGTTACTCCAGATGATTTCCCCTTAAAATACAATATCGCACAAGCCATCGCTGGCCCAGCAATGGCTGCGGCGACTAATTCTCCATTGTTATTTGGAAAGCGATTGTGGAAAGAAACCAGAATTGCTTTGTTCCAACAATCGGTCGACACACGTGTCACGAAAGATCACCTAAGAGATAGAAATGCCCGAGTAATGTTTGGCAATGATTGGGTAAGAAAGTCCATTCTTGAAATCTACCGTGAAGACATCATGCGTTTTAGAATTTTGCTCAGTACTACTTTGGGTAAAGACTCTCTTAAAGTTTTAGAAAAAGGGGGCATTCCAGATCTAAAAGCATTGCAAGTCCATAATTCTACCGTTTATCGCTGGAATCGACCATGTTACGGAGTAGCAGGAGGCAAACCGCATCTAAGAATAGAAAACCGTGTATTGCCGGCAGGGCCAACCGTTTTAGATGAAATGGCCAACGCCAGTCTGTGGTTGGGCTTATTGAATGGTATGAGTAGTGAATACCCCGATTTAATAGAAAGAATGGACTTTGCAGATGCCAAAGCCAATTTCCTGAAGGTTTGTAGAAATGGATTGGATGTAACTTTTACTTGGTTGAATGGCAAAAAATATAACGCGGCAGATTTAATGAAAAATGAATTGATTCCATTGGCCAAGGAAGGATTGAAAAAACAAAAAATAAATCCTAAAGACATCAATCGATACATGGATGTTTTAGAGGGGCGAATTGAAACTAGAAAAACAGGCTCGCAATGGATGTTGGACTCTTACAGCAAATTGCTCAAAACAACAACAAAAGATGAAGCCATTTTGGCAATCACCGCCAGTACTTTGAAAAATCAAAAAACGGAAGAGCCTGTGCACAAATGGCCCTATGCTACAGTAAGCGATCTGGAAGGTTCAGAGTTTAGTTCTATTACTGTGGAATCCTTTATGACCACTGATTTGCTGACTGTTCAAAAAAAGGACATCATTGATTTAGCTGTTGAAATGATGAGCAATGGCCGGATCCGTTACATTCCTGTTGAAGATGAAAATGGCTGCTTGGTTGGCTTATTGACCTCCAATAGAATTATACGTTATTTCAGTAAAAAGCATATATACAAAAGGAAAATGGTTCTTGTGGAAGATATAATGATCAAAAAGCCTTTTACAATCAGTCCAGACGAAACGATAGAAAATGCACTTAAAATAATGGAAACCAAAGTAATCGGATCTTTACCAGTAGTTCAAGGGGATCAATTGGTTGGAATTATTATGGAACAGGATTTTCTTAAAATAAGCAGCAGATTATTAAACAGGCTGTTTGCAGCAAATAAGATCATCGAGAAGAAGAAATGATGTTCGGTGTTCGCCGCATTTCAGTGTTCACATTTCGGTGAGCAGAGTGGGTATGCCTGAAAATTTTGGTTAATTATTAATAAATATAAAAAGCCCTTTTTTGACTTTTGGTCAAAAAAGGGCTTTAGTTTTTAATATTTGTATTTTTTGTGGGTTGAATTTTTATAAAACAATAGGTGCAAACACCTACTGAAAACCGAATTCCGAAAACCCAAAACCAGCCTTAATCCTCTTCAAAACAAATCTCCTGAATTTTATCCCCACTGAAAACTACATAGGTTCTAAAAACAGTGTTTTCTGATTGATATTCTCCAATGGCAAAAGTTTTACCATCTTTAGAGGTACCTTGGTGTTTCTGCTTAAATATTTTGACCGGGAATTTCATAAAAAACTCCTTGATTTTTTCACCAGCTTTTTGACGGCTGATGGATTCTTCAGAATCCAAAATACTTAAGGTGACAGACTCTTCAAACAAAGTTGAAAGCTGATCTGCGTCTCCTTTTTTTATCAAATCTCCAATTTCATCAACCATGTTGTTTTGCGCAACCATGCCAAATGAAACTAAGAACAATAAAAGGAAGCTCGATTTATACAATTTCTTAAGCATATTCGTTAATTTACCATTTCAGACTAGTAAAATAGGGTTTTAGATTAATTATTATAAAATTTATTGTTAATTTATTTCACATTTATCTGTGAATCAACAGTAAACAAATTAATAATTTTTTACACAACACTATAGAAAGAACTAAAATATATTTCAATAATAAGCTATATAGTTATTATACGCAAACTTTTAATTTATGTATCAAAACAAACACGCGCTTTTAATCATATTAGACGGATGGGGATATGGTGAAATTCCTGTTGCCAACGGGATTTTTCTCTCAAATACACCATGTTTTGATCATTTGATAAAAAATTATCCCAATTCCAAGCTGGTTACCTACGGAAAAGAAGTGGGTTTGCCAGATGGTCAGATGGGAAACTCCGAAGTTGGACACCTTAATATAGGTGGTGGAAGGATTGTTTACCAAAATCTTCTTAAAATCGACAATGCCATTAAAGATGATTCTTTCAGGAAAAATAAGGTTTTAAATGAGGCAATTGATTATGCCAAAGCCAAGAATAAAAAAATCCACCTTTTAGGGCTTTTGTCTGATGGAGGTGTTCATTCACACATCAATCATTTAAAGGCTTTGGGCGAAATTTTTGAAAAGAATCAGGCGAATGCTTATATCCATGCTTTTATGGACGGAAGAGACACCGATCAACAAGGAGGATTGAATTACTTGAAAGATTTGGAAGCCGATATTTCTAATAAAAAACATGTCCAGATTGCTTCTCTTTGCGGAAGGTACTATGCAATGGACCGGGATCAAAGATGGGAAAGAATTAAACTGGCTTACGATCTTATGGTAAAAGGTGAGGGCGAAAAAAGTTCAAATCTATCGGCTAGCCTTCAACAATCTTATGACGATGAAATAACAGATGAATTTATAAAACCAATCGTTCACATTGATCAAGATGGAAAAGCAATAGCTACCATTGAGGAAGATGATGTGATTATATGTTTTAATTTCAGAACAGACCGCTGCCGTCAGATAACAAGAGCGCTGCATCAAGAAGATTTTAGCGAGCATGGAATGAAAAAAATGCCACTCCATTATATAACAATGACCCAATATGATGAAAAATTCAAAGGAGTGAAAGTTATGTTCGAAGACAATGACCTCGTCAATACTTTGGGGGAGGTACTTGCCAAAAATGGAAAGACTCAATTAAGAGCAGCAGAAACTGAAAAATACCCACATGTAACCTTCTTCTTTTCAGGAGGAAGAGAAGCCGCTTTCGAAGGAGAAGAAAGAATTGTAGTCAATTCACCGAAAGTAGCTACTTACGATTTGCAACCTGAAATGAGTGCCGATGAATTAACCGAAAAAGTTTTAGATCATTTAGAAGTAAAAAAGCCTAATTTTGCTGTGGTCAATTTTGCCAATCCTGATATGGTTGGACACACGGGTGTAAAAAGTGCAGTCATAAAGGCAGTTGAAACAGCCGATGCCTGTATGGAAAGATTGGTGGAATTGGCAAAAGTTTTGAATTATTCTGTGTTTATTATTGCGGATCATGGAAATGCTGATTATATTATCAATGATAATGGAAGCCCCAACACAGCGCATTCGACCAATTTGGTTCCTTTTATCTTTGTAGACAACAATTACAAAGGAGAAGTAAAAGATGGAAAATTGGCGGATATTGCTCCCAGCATTTTACAATTGCTGGACATAGTTAAACCTAATGAAATGGATGGTGATGTTTTGTTCAAATAAAATAAATAATATTCTCATTTTGGGAATGATCGCAGCAGGATTTTTTTTCTTTTCGGCTTGTACAGATCCAACACAATCTTCGGAGGATGTTGCGGCTAAAGAAGCTCACTTTTTCGATTTGAAAGGATTCATTCAAAATGATGTTGATGCGTTGATTAAGCAAAACTCAAGGCTTGATAAAACGGTAAAGATTGGAGATAAAAATGAAAAGCAATTAGTTGAGCAGCCAGATTGGAAAAACGAACTAAAAGTTTTTGAAGACTCCGATATCAACAAAGTTGCTTGGTTTGATAAATATGAAGAACAGATAAGCGAACATTCTATTGTTTATTTAACAACAGATTCCACCTTAAAAACCAAAAGACTACAAATAGATTTCAAAGGAAAAGCAGATAAAAATTCTAAGGATGTTAAGTCAGTAATTATTATTAACAATACTAAAAACGTTCTATATCAATCCAGCGAATTTCTTACTTATATTCCCAAGAATAATATCAGCATCATCAGAAATCAAAAAGTAAGAACTGGTGATGATGAAACAATTGAAATTCGAGGAAAGATCCTTCCTTGAAATTAAATGATACAATTCATTTACAGACCTTATCAATTTGATAGTCAAGTCTTTTCATTAATTTTCGATAGAATCTCTATTCTAAAGGTAAATCCTTTTACAATTTATTTTAATTTAATAGTATTCACTTGTCATTTAGACAAACATAGACGGTAACATATCGTATATTTTAATATCTTGTACCTCCTACCCCAAATAAACCAAAGAAATATTTTTGCGGATATTCCTTTTTGAAATTTTCTAATAGTTGGTGGAGTTTAATTTCCATCCTCCTAATTTATTACAGTGTCAATAAGTTGAATAAGTTGAAACTTAATTGTCAATGTACTTAGCATATTTTATAAAAGATAAAACTCTTATTTCATGCTCAAAACAGCAATTACCTCCACGATACTCAATCCTTATACTGGTTCGTGGACGATGGAAACTTGCAGACATTTACTAAGGCGATGTACCTTTGGTCCTAGTAAAGCTATGATTGATCAGGCTTTTGCTCTTGGCTTGGAGGCGACTTTGGATTTGTTGTTTGCGGTGAACCCTATGCCAGATCCCCCCTTGAATTATTTCGAAATCTTGAACGAGGATACTGGATTGATTGATCCAGATGTTCCTTTTGGTGAAACTTGGGTCAATGCCGCCCCAATAATCGATGAAACGGTCATACCTGTACAATCTGATCGAAACAAAATCATGAATGCCAGAGGAAAATCATTGGTTGCATGGAATTTCTTACTCCCTTTTCAGGAAGGTATTTCAATAAGAGAAAAAATGGTTTGGTTTTGGCACAATCATTTTGTTGTTGGCCAAACGAACAATCCACATCGAGTATATAATTACAACACTTTACTGAGAACTCATGCACTTGGAAACTTCAAGCAATTGACAAAAGAAATGACCATTGATGTTTCCATGCTGGATTACCTTAGTGGCAAATCGAATACAAAAAACTCACCAAACGAAAATTATGCTCGTGAATTATTGGAATTATTTACTGTCGGAAAAGGCGATTTGATAGCTGATGGCGATTATTCAACCTTTACCGAAGACGATGTGGTTCAAATGGCCAAGGCTTTAACTGGTTGGAAAATAAATGGACTTAGCGATCCATTGGAAGATCCATTGGTTTCTTATTTCAATCCCAATGCACATTCCACTGATGATAAGCAGTTATCTTATCATTTTAACGATGAAATAATTACGGATGCTGGTGAATTGGAATATGCAAATTTGATAGATGTCATTTTTCAACAAGACAATTGCGCTTTGTTCATTTCACGAAAACTATACCGTTGGTTTGTCCATTATGAAATTTCACCCGCAGTAGAAACAGACGTTATAATACCTCTGGCCCAAATAATCATTGACAATAACTATGAAATTGCTTTAGCATTAAGAGCATTGGTTTCTTCCGAATGTTTTTTCAGTCAGGTTTCCTGTATGATTAAAAGCCCAATTGATTATACATTTTCTACTGGACAAGGCTTAAATCTTGATCCAGATTCAGTTGATCTTTTCCTTAAATATAACTATGGATTTATGCTTTCCAGAATGTCTGCTGAATTGGGACAAGGAATTTTCGACCATCCCAATGTTGCAGGTTGGAAAGCCTACTATCAAGAACCACAATTTTATAGAAACTGGATCAACAGTGTAACTTATCCGAAAAGAAATGAATATTCTGCCATTCTTGTTAACGGTGGTAAAATTAGAACTGACAATGGAAATTTCAATATAGATCCCATTGTACCTGTCCTTGATTTGGCAGCGGCAATACCAAATGCATCCGATCCCAATGCCTTAATATTCGGATTGACTGAGCAATTGTTTGCTTACCAAATTTCTGAGGAGCAAAAAGACTATTTAAAGGATTTTTTAATTTCAGGATTACCCGATTTTGAATGGACTTTTGAATACAACTCCTATTTAGCGGATACGACTGACGCTGTCGTTGAGCAAGCCATTGCCTTAAAATTAAGAAGCTTATTTGCAGCAATGCTTGATATGCCGGAATTCCAAATAATGTAAAATTACAAGCATGAAAAGAAGATCATTTTTTAAAATATCAAGTGCACTTTCTCTTCCCTTGCTTTTAAATGGGATTCCACTTAGAGCATTGGGCAGTAGTCCATTATTGAAATCTTTCGAAACAGATACTGACAGAGTTTTGGTGCTCGTTCAATTGCAAGGTGGGAACGATGGATTGAATGCAATCATTCCAATAGACCAATACGACAATTTAATGGCTGTCCGATCCAATATTTTATTGCCTCAAAATGCCATTTTAAATCTACAAGCAGACTTGGGTTTGCATCCTTCAATGCAAGGAATAAAAGAAATTTGGGACAATGGAAAAGTAAACATTTTACAATCTGTCGGTTACCCAAATCAAAACAGATCGCATTTTAGGTCTACAGATATTTGGAATTCAGCTTCCGCTGCTGAAGAGCAAATTTCTAGTGGTTGGTTTGGAAGATATTTAGATGCCGATCATCAAATGTTTCCGACTGGTTATCCCAATGTCGACTTCCCTGATCCATTTGCTTTAACCATTGGCAATGTGGTGAGTGAAACTTGTCAGGGTTTATCTGCAAATTACAGCATGGCTGTCTCAGATCCATTTGAACCAGGTAGCGTCAATACAGGAACTGAGGGTTCTGCACCAATGAATTGCTACGGAGATGAGCTTACCTATATAAGAGACATCGCCAGACAGACCAACGCCTATTCTGAAGTGATCATGGATGCGGCCAATTTGGGCAATAACCTGTCCACAAAATACGGATCAGATAATGAGCTTGCTCAAAAACTTTCGCATGTTGCAAGGCTTATTTCTGGTGGATTAAAAACAAAAATTTACATCGTTCAAATTGGAGGTTTTGATACACATGACAATCAAGTTCAAAGCAACGATGTTTTAACCGGAAACCAACCTGAACTTTTGCAAGAGCTATCCGAAGCTATTTGTGCCTTCCAAGACGACTTAAATTTATTGGGGTTAGAAGAAAGAGTCATTGGCATGACCTATTCTGAGTTTGGAAGACGCATAAGATCGAATGGCAGTGGCGGTACTGACCATGGAGATGCAGCTCCTATGATTGTGTTTGGTTCTTGTGTCAATCCAGCAATAATTGGTGACAATGTAGAAATTGACCCATTGATAGATAGCAATACTGGCGCTCCAATGCAAATAGATTTTAGGAACGTCTATGGAAGTATATTGGAAGATTGGTTTGGAGTGGAAGAAAATGCGGTCAAATCAATGATTTTTGATGATTACGTTAAAATGCCAATCGTCAATGCTTGCAATGCTGTTTGTACCAGCATAAACGATCACACTGGGCCCGGCTTGGCGCTTAAGGTTTTTATGGAAGGTCCATATAATCCAAGTACCGGATTGATGTCCTCTTTTCTAGCTGAAAATAATCTATTGCCATTTAATCAACCCTACAACACTTCCCCTTGGAATTATTCGGGTTCTGAGTCCGTTAGTAGTTTTCCAGCCAATGCCGTCGATTGGGTCCTTATTGAATTAAGATCGGGGACTCCAAATCTCAGTGGAACACCTGGCACAACTTTGCATCAGAGCTTAGCTGGTCTATTATTGAACGATGGAAGAATTGTAGGAATGGATGGCATTTCAGATCTCCTATTTGATCAAATGATTTCTGGAGAAGCGTATTATGTTTTGATCAGGCATAGAAACCATTTGGATATTTTGAGTAGTAACACCATTCGCCAGGGAATAAACATGAGCTATGATTTCACAAATTGTTATGCGGCATTCGGGGCAGAACAACTCAAATCTTTGGATGGGAGATTTGCCATGTTTGCTGGTGATTACAATCCTGATTCTGTTCTACAGATTAGTGATTATGATGTTTGGAAAGCTGATCCTGCCATGTTAAACGCTTACGAATACAGCGATGGAAATTTGGATGGTACTGTACAGGTAGTTGATTATGATGTTTGGTATGCAAACAGAGCCAAAACAAGTCCTGCTGAAGTTCAATTTTAGTTTTTTTATTTAGTGAAAGAACTAAAAAATATTTGGCTTAAATTTCAGTAAAATATTTCATTCTACTGTTGACGGAAATAAATCATTAAACGTTAGTCAGTTAGATTGTTATTTATATTAAAAATTCATGATCCAAATTCCGAAAAACTTATCTTTGAAGAATGCATAGCAGTCTAAAACAAGTTGCAATCTATAAAATTGAAAATGGAAGTTCCTCTGAAAACATCGATCATTTAGCTGTAGAAGAACCATTGGAGCTACGATTGGGCTTTGGGCCAGCCAATGACAGACAGCAGAAAAGCATTTCAATTACCATGCGCACTCCGGGAATGGATTTGGAATGGGCAACCGGATTTCTTTTTACAGAAGGGATCATTCAACATATTTCACAAATAATCTCCATCAAACACTGTTCTAGTTTGGGTACAGAAGGCAATCCACAAAACGTTGTTAGAGCTGAATTGTCAGAAGATTGCGATTTTGAAATCGAGCATCTGGAAAGACATTTTTATACCAGTTCCAGTTGTGGTATTTGCGGTAAGGCATCCATTGAGGCAGTACAATCAGTTTGTCCTAATAAAATAGAAGAAACTGACTTTAAAATTTCACATAGAATCCTTTACCAGCTACCTGAAAAGCTCAGAGCGGCTCAAAAGATATTTGAATACACTGGTGGGATTCATGCTGCAGGCCTGTTTAATGAAAGTGGTCAATTGATGTTCATGTGTGAAGACATTGGCCGTCACAATGCATTGGACAAATTGATCGGCAAAGCCCTTAAAGATGAAATAGATTTTAGCAAGAGCATCCTTTTACTAAGTGGGCGAAGCAGCTTTGAATTAATTCAAAAAGCATCTATGGCTGCTTGTCCGATCGTTGCAGCCGTTGGTGCCCCTTCTAGTTTGGCCGTACAATTGGCCAAAGAAGCTGGAATTAGCTTAGTCGGATTTTTAAAAAGCAATCATTTCAATGTATATTCGGGGAAAGAAAGGATTGTAACGAGAAGTATGTAATACGAATTCGATTGGTATTTTTGAGTACTCAACAAATTCTAGCGATCCAAAGGAAATTAGACAAATTTTAAAAATGACAGATCTTGCCATTATATAGCTTAATAGCATATAATTCCGCTTTTGGTGATAACCCAAAAAAAGCAGTTTGTTGATTTAAATTCGAATGTTTTGCCACTTCTCTTATATAACTATAACAGATTTGGAGCTTGAACAATTGATGAACTAAAATTTTATCCCAAAAGAAGATATTAAAAACCCTTTTCATGAAAAAGAAAGTCAATGAATTAACACCTGAAATTTATACGGGACTTAAGCTCAAGAAGCCACAGGTAACGGCTGCTGGAATTCCTGGTGTTAAAGCCTCCTTACAACATATTTTGGGTGAAATGCGACTTTCAACTGGATACAAAGTTTTAAACAAACTGAATCAATTTGATGGAACGGATTGTCCGGGTTGTGCCTGGCCTGATCCAGATGATCACAGAAGTGGTCTGGGTGAATACTGCGAAAATGGTGTAAAGGCAATTGCAGAGGAGGCCACTTATAAAAAAGTTGACCCGGCATTTTTTGCGCAATATACAGTTGGAGAACTTTCAGAAAAATCCGATTTTTGGCTGGGTAAAAGAGGTCGAATTAGCCATCCAATGATTCTGAGAGAAGGTCAGGAAAAGTATGAAGAGATTTCATGGGAAGGAGCATTTGATTTCATTTCACAAGAATTAAAAACTTGCCAAGATCCCAATGAAGCCATATTTTATACATCTGGAAGAACCAGCAATGAAGCAGCTTTTTTGTATCAGTTGTTCGTAAGAATGTTTGGAACCAACAATCTACCAGACTGTTCCAATATGTGTCATGAATCCAGTGGAGTCGCTCTAAGTGAAACACTTGGTATTGGAAAAGGCTCAGTAAAATTGGAAGATTTCTACCAAACTGATTTAATATTGGTTATTGGCCAAAACCCAGGAACCAACCACCCAAGAATGCTTTCTGCTCTGAAGAAAGCAAAAGAATCGGGTGCTAAGATCATCAGCATTAATCCGATTTTGGAAACGGGCTTGCTAAATTTCAAACATCCTCAAAGTACGAAAGACATTTTGGGCAAGGGCACTGCCTTATCCGATTTATATCTCCAAGTAAAAATAAATGAAGATGTTGCTTTGTTGAAATGCATCATGCTCTTAATGCTTGGACGGGAAGACAGAAAACGAGGGCAAATTTTTGATTGGGATTTTATAGAAAAAAATTCTCTAGGTGTCGAGGAATTTATTGAGGATTTAAGACAACAAGATTTGGCGAAACTAGCCAAACAAAGCGGAGTTCCTTTTCCACAAATTGAAAAGGCCGCAAGGATGATCATGGATTCTCCAAAAATGATTTGTTGTTGGGCAATGGGCTTGACACAGCATGAAAATGGTGTTCACAATATTCAAGAAGTCGTTAATCTTTTGTTATTGAAAGGGAGTATTGGAAAGCCTGGAGCAGGCACATGCCCTGTCAGGGGACACAGTAATGTGCAGGGAGATCGAACCATGGGCATTTGGGAAAAGCCCAAAGCGGCATTTTTAGATAAATTACAAGAAGTGTTTGATTTTGAACCTCCACGTGACATTGGTTTCAATACCGTTGAAGCGATTGAAGTGATGCATGATTTTCCAGGCAAGGTCTTTTTTGCTATGGGAGGAAATTTCCTTTCGGCTGCGCCCGATACAAAATATACTGCAAAAGCATTGCAAAATTGTAGATTGACTGTTCATGTTTCAACCAAGCTCAACAGAAGTCACCTCGTTCATGGTACAAATGCATTGATTCTTCCTTGCAAAGGAAGAACTGAAATTGATGAACAGGCATCGGGTAAACAATTTGTAAGTGTTGAAAACTCAATGGGTGTGGTTCACAGTTCTCGGGGAATGATTCCACCATCTTCTGAGCACTTGTTGAGTGAGCCAGACATCATAGCAAAATTGGCCAAAGCAAGCTTAGGTGATTCCGATAAAATAAAATGGTTGGAGCTGGTTGAAGATTACGATCGGATAAGAGATATGATCGAAGCGGTAATTCCAGGCTTTGAAGATTACAATAAACGCGTTCGACAAACGGGCGGCTTCTATCTGCCGAATTGTGCGAGAGATGGAGATTTCAAGACCCTCACTGGCAAAGCAAATTTCAAAGTTATTCCTCTGCCACAACACAAACTTAAACAAGGTGAGTTTCTGATGATGACCATCCGCAGCCACGATCAGTTCAATACAACCATCTACGGCCTGGACGATCGATACAGAGGCATTTTCAATGAAAGGAGGATAGTGATGATGAATAAGGAAGACATGGTGAGCGCTGGGCTTAAAAGTGGAGATAAGGTTGATTTGATCAATCAACACGACAATGTTGAGCGGATTGCCCCAGGCTTCATTGTTGTACCCTATGATATCCCATCGCAAAACGTAGCGACTTATTTTCCTGAAGCAAACGTATTGGTCCCGATAAAGCAAATTGCGAAAAGAAGTCATACTCCGGCTTCAAAGTCAGTGAAGGTGATTATTCAAAAACAATAAAACCTATTAATAGGCGGCTAGCATGCCGTCGAAAAGCTCTAGTCTTGCAGCCAATTCTTTATTGCAGATAGACTTTATTTTCAGATTCCAATATGCTTTGGCAGAAGAATATGGCCATTGATCTGCTCTGTCAACCAAACCTGATTTTACAGGATTTTCATGAATGTAATTGAAGCAAATTTTGGGGTAATTGTTTTGTTCGTTTACTGCAATATCACTGTGCCAATCTGCCATTTTTGATTTCACGTTCATTCTAAACAATGACCCCGTCCGCTTCTCCTGAATATTTATAGCTCTGGTATAAGATCTCTGTAAAATAGCAAGGGACTTACTTAGTTTCTGCATATAATTTTCAGCATCTTCCATTTTGATATCAGGATCATCCAATACCAAAGACTTTGGTCTTGGCTTTACCCAATTAGATGGCAAACAGGCTTCTTTTTTTGTATAAATTAAAAGATGGAAATGATTGGGCATCAGACAAAAAGCGAGAAGATCTGCAAGGGGTAAAATTTGTCTTTTGATCTTCCAAATAAAAAATTCATAATTTGCTTCCGAAAAAAATATTTTCTGACGATTGTTTCCTTGGTTAAAAACATGGTAAATTTTGTTTGGTTCGTATTTCATATACAGGTTTATCTTGTTTTTAAAAATCAAGAAGTGATTAAACATCTTTATACCTATATAATGCCGAAAATAAAAAATGCAAGTAGTTTGGATTAAAAAATCAAGCATAAATTAACTCGATTGCTTATTAAAAATTACCTGGACCGTTTAAGTTTTTTGAGCTTGCAAAAAAAAGATTCGGCCTTGTTTCAGATAAGTCCGTTTTTTTTCGTACTAGTCACCAAGTGACTATAGTCAAAAAATTTAGACTTTTCAAACTGACCTATTCTCAGAGCAATTAATCTAATTTTCTTTGACGACTATTCATGTTCCTTTGCTTTAATCTTATTCATTAGCAATGACATTAAAATCGTCTGACACTCCGCAATGAGTTACTAAAAATTACTTGGACCATTTAAGCTTTTTGAGCTTGCAAAAAAATAAATTCGGCCTTGTTTCAGATAAGTCCGTTTTTTTTCGTACTAGTCACCAAGTGACTATAGTCAAAAATTTAGACTTTTCAAACTGACCTATTCTCAGAGCAATTA
>CALBCY010000151.1 GCA_937927195.1 uncultured Chitinophagales bacterium | reverse complement strand
GCAAGATTGTCTTCATTGAACCATGCTCCATCTCCTATTGCCACATAATCTTCTAGTGTGATGATTGCATCGCCTGGGCAAAGGGCAATGGAACTTTGTGTCAGCAATAAATCAATTTGGTCTATTATATTAATATCAACAGCCGTCAAGTCAAAACAAATACTTTCATCTGCATATAACTGATTGATGCTTGTAAGCTCATTGATGTCCAAGGTTGAGATTTGGTAATTTAATGCGTAAACCAAATAATCTCCTCCAAGAATTCCATTCAAATCCATTTCACCCATTTCATTCATAAATAAAATAGTAGAATCAGCTGTCTGCGTTCCTATCAGATAAGTTTGGTTGTAGCAAGGATCTTCGAGGAAGTTGTTGGCTGAAATGTTTATTTCGGCGTCTGGGCAAAAAGTGGTTTCTGTAAGGATTAAGGTTCCGGCGTCGGCAAGGCAATCATCATTTTTTAATTTCAACATCCAGGCTGGACCAAATGACTGATTTGGGCTGACATCAAAATCATTGGACTGCGTGTATCCAATAAGTAGAAGTCCTCCATCTGCTGTATGAATCATATCAGTTGGAAAGTCATCCCCTGATCCTCCATAATTAAAATCAAATTGCATTTCTCCATTGCCATCGAGCATGGTTAACCAGAAATCAATTTCACCATAATTATTGCTGACATCCAGATCCAAAGAGTTAGATGCGTTTAATTGTAAATAAGAATCTGAGGCAGATTGCAAAACCGCGATTCCGTTATCCAAACCTGTTCCTCCATAGTTGCTTTCCCATTCCAAATTGCCTTCGGAGTCGATTTTTATAGTCCAGGATTCTCCCGAGTTGTTTGGTGTTACATTTTCGAAATCTGCATAAGAAATTCCTGTGGCTAAAAATCCCCCATCTTCTGTTTCGATCAAATCTTTTTGAATTTCAAGCAATTCACTTCCATGCAACACGGACCAGATTTCCTGACCGTTTCCGTCTATTTTCAAAATCCAATATTGTCCATATGGATCTGCATCTTGATATCGACCACCTATTGCATAATTACCATCTGAAGTTTTAATAATCGAAGCAGCCTGAGTTGTTACTTCACCTCCTTTAATAACTTCCCAAAGTACCTCATCATTCTCATCGTATCGGCTAATTTGAATTTTCTTATCAATATAAGATCCGTTTACATCTGGATTAAATCTAAAATCACTTACCAACATATAGCCAGTTCCTGTACTGACCACTGCTTTGGGTTTTACAAACTCATCTGTCGGAAAAATCTGATCAGATAAAACATTTCCATTCGCATCTAATTTAATGATCAATAGATTTGAAAAAGAAGGACCATCTATACTAAAAGAGGTTTTTCTGCCGAAAGCAACAATTTCATTGTTTTCGTTTATCAATACAGTCTCTCCCATCGTTATACCATTTAACTCATAATCCATTTCCCAAATAAGCGATCCATCTGAACTTACTTTGGCTACATAAAAGTTATTCAAATCAAAAGGGTCCGCAGGATTTGAAATATCAACTGTTCCTACAACAATAAAATTCCCTTCGGCATCTTCAACAACTTGGTTGATTGATGAACCAATTCCAAAATCGCCAACTGACAAGTCCCAAGCAATTTCATAATTCGCGCTCGAATTTAATTCGCAAGGATCGGCTGTTCCGCAATTTGCAGCATTTTGTATTTCTATTGTAAAATTTTCCGTATCGTCACAAGACGAACTTCCAGAAGTATAAACCAAGTTAATCATTTCACCACCTACATAAGTTGATGGATCGAAGGTGGTAATTTCAAAAGTTACAAAATCAATATTGTACCAGATTCCTTCACCCATTGCAACATAATCTTCCAGAACGATCACAGGGTCATCCGGACAAAGTGTGATAGATGTTTGCGTTAATTCCAAATCGACACTTTCTGCAACAATAAACTCCATTACATTCAAATCATAACAGTTGTTTGCAGGATCCAATTCAGATAAGCTCGATATTGAGTTTATGTCCAAAGTGTTTTTTTGATAATTGAAAGCACTTATCGAATAGATCCCCTCTTCCAAACCACTCAAATCAAAAGAGCCAAGCTCGTCAATCATTGTAATGCTGGAAACATCGCCTTCAAAGGACAAAACATAAGTTTGTTCATAACAATCGTCGATCAAGTAATTTTGCGCAGAGACATTGATGCTGGTGTCCGGACAGATAAGGTTGGGGATATTGTCGAGCGTCCCAGCATCAGCGAGGCAATCTGCACCTTCATTTAACTTGATTATCCAGAAATCGTTGTCGCCGTTTCCAGGATCGACATCGCCGTCTATTGATGTGCTATTGCCAACAATAAAATATCCACCATCTAAGGAAGGGTTTATGTAGGTAGGAAAATCTCCATCACTGCCTCCAAAACTTTGTTGAGAAAGCAATTGTCCGTCCCCATCAATTGTAATGACCCAATAGTCGACAATGCCTAAATTAGTCTGGATGTCCCCATCCGTTGAGAAGGCTCCACCAGTGACAATAAAGTTACCATCCGCAGTTGCAACAATTCCGGCAGCAGATTCCCCATCACTTCCACCATAGTTTTCTTCCCAGAGAAGATTTCCGTCAGCATCCAATTTAAATATCCAGAAATCCCTGAATCCATTGTTGCCTCCAACATCTCCATCGGAAGATAAAGTTTCGGCTGCAACGATAAAGCCACCGTCGCTGGTCTGAACCAATTTGGTTGCATTGTCAAAGTCTGAGCCTCCGTAATTTTTTGACCAGATGACTTCTCCGTCCGAATCCATTCTGACAAGCCAAGCATCGGTCTGTCCGTAGTTGCTGCTTAAGTCAATATCGGTTGAAGTTGTTAGTCCGGCCATAACAAAACCTCCATCATTTGTTAAGATTAATCCAGTAGGTATATCAGAACCGGATCCTCCATAGGTTTTATCCCATAGTAGGTTTCCGTCAGGATCAATTTTTATCATCCAGGTATCTTCAATCCCATAAGCAATGCTGACATCTCCATCGGTAGATCTTGTATTACAAACGATGGCAAAGTTACCATCTGATGTGGCAACGGCTGAAGTTCCCCAGCCACCTTCAAAGCCTGATCCGCCATAGGTCTTTTCCCAAAGAATTTCACCATTGCTGTTAAGCATAAAAACCCACAAATCTGACCAGCCGCCATTGATACTGCTGACATCGAAATCAGTTGATTCGGTTCTTCCTGCGACGAGGTAAGTTCCGTCAGAATTGACAACAATGTCTTGGGCAAACTCGTATTCAGTTCCCCCGTAGTTTTTCTCCCATTCAAGGTTTCCATCTGCATCCAATTTCACGATCCATATATCAAAAAAATCATAAAAAGTGTTGATGTCTCCATCGTCAGATTCTGTAATTCCCGTTGCAATGACTCCTCCATCGAGTGTGGCTTGAATAAATGTCGGCTCGTCTGTTCCGCTTCCACCAAGTGTCGTGGCCCATTCAATCTGTAAGCCGCTACCACCAACAAATTCGCAAGGATCGATTGGATCGCATTGTGTTTCCGGTGAAATTTCTATGGTGAAATTTTCTGTATCATCGCAAGAAGAAGTTCCAGATGTATAAAATAAATTAATTATTTCACCAGCAGTATAAGCGGATGGATCGAAAGTCGTAATTGCAATATCTGATGCATTGTCAATGAACCAATCTCCATCTCCACTCAGTACAAAATCGTCCAGAATTAAAATTGTATCATTGGGACAAACATCAACTGAACTTTGATTCAAGGTCAATGCTATTGGTTCTTGAATGCTTATTGGAATGCTTTGAAGGTCATAACAGATGGTATCAGTCTCATAAAAATTGTTGATACTGTTTAGTCCATCGATGTCCAATGTTGAGATTTGATAATTCAAAGCATAAAGAAAGTACTCGCCAGGAGTGATTCCGTTGAAATCCATTTCACCCATTTCATTGATCAAAACAATAGTAGAGTCAATACTTGATGTTCCTAGTAGATAAGTTTGATTGTAGCAATCGTCGATCAAAGCATTTTGAGCTGAAAAATCATAAATTTCATCGTTGCAAAGAATGTCCTCTGGAATATTGAAATCCCCAGCATCGGCCAAACAATCTACTTGTTGACTTAATTTGATTAGCCAAAAATCAGATTCACCCAGAGCGGTACTAATGTCTCCGTCGGAAGATAAAGTTTTTCCTGCAACGACAATTTCATCATTGCCATTAACCGTCAAAGAAAAAGCATCGTCGGACATGGAACCACCGTAACTTTGTTGCCATACCGAGTCACCATTCGGATCAAGAATCATCACCCAATAGTCATTTAATCCATAATTTGAGCTAAGATCGAAATCTAAAGAATTAGATCGAGCAGCACAGACAATATTTCCGTTAGGCAAAACATCGGCTGTAACAATCGTTTCATACTCACTACCTCCAAAACTTTTTGACCAGATAATTTCACCAGTCAAACCAATCTTAATGATCAATCCGTCTTTACTGCCATAGTTGGATTCCACATCGAGGTCATCTGATTCGGAATCTCCAAACAGCAAATATCCATCAGATACTTTAAGCATTCCTCTTGCATACTCATTTTCACTTCCACCATAAGAATAGCTATCTTCGATTACACCATTTTCATCAATTTTAACAAGCCAGAAATCAGAACCGCCGTTGAGATTTCCAACATCAAAATCACTTGTGTATAAAGAGCCAAAAATCAGGTACCCTCCATCTATCGCATTGACGACAGATCTCCCTTCATCGAATTCTGAAGAGCCATAATTTTGTTCCCATTCCAAATTTCCATCAGCATCAATTTTGATTGTCCAAATATCTGTACTGCCATAATTGTTACCAATATCTCCCGAAGTAGATTCTGATCGGCCAACGGCGATCAAGCCACCATCATCTGTTAGTTCAATTGATCTGATGAAATCAAATTGAGGGCCTCCATAAGTATTTTCCCAAATCAAATTTCCATCAGAATCAATTTTAACGACATAGTATTCATATGTCCCTCCAAAAGAATTGGAATAACCACCTATGTAATAATCGCCAGTTGCAGTTTCAACAATATCTGCAGGTGTATCTTCTCCTGTTCCACCGAAGGTGTTCTCCCAAAGAATATTTCCATCATTGTCCATTTTGACTATCCAATAATCTAATGTTCCCAAATTGGTCGAAACATCCCCATCGCTTGAAAGGCTCATTCCAGCGACAAGCAGATTCCCATCCGAAGTATAGATTATAGATTGAGCCTCATCCAATAAAGAACCCCCAAAACTTTTTTCCCATTCCAAGGTATAATCTTCGCTCAAAACCAAATCACATGGACCAATTGGGCTGCAAGCTGCTATAATTTCTATTGTAAAATTTTCAGTATCGTCGCAGGCAGAATTTCCTGAAGTATAGATTAAATTGATTTCATCACCTACTGAATAAGTAAAGGGATTGATGATTGAAACTTCGGCTGTTCCATTGAACCAAATTCCACCGTTTGTCAGAACATAATCATTTAATACAATTGCAGGATCATCGAGACAGAGTGAAATGGAGTTTTGACTTAAGGTCAGATTAATTTGATCTTGTAGTGTGAATTCTATGCTTGCGAAATCCATGCAAGCAGAATTCTGAAGCGCCAACAATTCATTAATGGTAGCAAGTGAATTTATATCTAATGTGGTAATTTGATAATTCAGGGCATAGATTACATAATCGCCATTTGGAAGACCACTTACATCAAATTCGCCATCATCTTCTATTATTAAAATTGGACTGTCTAAATCTGGAGTAGAAAGAAAGTACGTTTGGTTGTAGCAATCGTCTACTAAAAATAAATCTGAGGAAACACTTAGACTTAAGATATCACAAAAAGTATTGACAGATATTCCGAAGTCGCCAACATCTGCGATGCAGTCAGTATTGACATCGAATTCACAAGGCTCTGGTGGAGCGCAGGGTGGCACTGTCACATCAATTTCTTCATTGAAATACAGTTTCAATTTAGGGTGACGGTTTGCATCATAAAAATCACTGGTCACAAACAATTTCCTATTGTGGACTTCTTCAGTAACCAAACGGAATTCCAATCCAAAATGTTGATCAGGATCGTTTATCCAAAAATTCATAATATCGGTAATATCAATCTTTGCAGAGGTATAGAATTGACAATCGTTTCCAAAGCCACAATTACAGTCATCTTCCGGAATTTCAACTCTATCTTGGGAAGATGTCAAGTTGGTAACAGCAGGTTTGTTATTCCAACTCAAGGAATTGTCATCCCAGGCTGACTCCACGCGACTGACATACACATTGTTACAATATTCAGCAGGTAAAGAACAAGCAGTTGGAGGTGGGTCTAGATCTATATCATTGGGATAAAAATAAATAAATGCCGAATCGACATTTGGAATTTCGGTTAAGACATCATTTAGTTGATCGAATTCAATAAAACCACGAAGTAAAGAGAGGGAACCTGACCATGCAGTTATAATAAAAAGATGGTATTCAGAATTATTCCCATCGGGATTACCTGCATTTACCAAACCATCTTTTCCGCATTCTGAATCTGGCTGAAAGACCAAAGAATCAATTGTGGGATTACATATTTGGTTGTTCAATATTTCAATTGTGAAATTTTCTGTATCGTCACAATCAGAACTTCCCGAGGTATAGACCAAATTGATCATTTCACCAGCAGTGTAAATTGATGGATCGAAAGTTGTAATTGCAATAAAATTGCTTTGATTATACCATATACCACCAGATTGAATAACAAAGTCATTTAGGTTAATGATAGGGTCGCCAGGGCAAAGTTCAATAGAATTTTGACTCAGTTGTAAATCGATGACTGACTGAATTGTTATTTCAAAACTTTCCAGATCGTAACACATGGTATCTGTTACATACAGTTCATTGATGCTTGTAATTAAATTTGCATCGAAAGTAGTGATATTGTAATTCAGTGCATAGACAAGGTAATCTCCTGCAGAAAGTTCGCTTAAATCCATTTCCCCCATTTCATTAATGTGGACAATGTTCGAATCTGCTGAAGCTGTTCCGATCAGATAGGTTTGGTTGTGGCAATCGTCGTCAAGGAAGTTTTGAGCGGTTATATTGAAAGTTGCATTTTCGCAGAATATATTGGTTGCAGGGCTTGGTAAGGTTCCTGCATCGGCCAAACAATTGGAAGGAAGGTCAAGTTTAAGCAGCCAGGCATCGTAATTACCGAAAGCTTCAGAAACGTTTCCATCATCTGATCGGGTTCGCCCTGCAATGATTAAAGAACCCGATTGGTCGAAAGACATGTCAAATACTTCTTCATTATTGGAGCCACCAAAGGTTTCTTCCCATTCGATTTCTCCGTCCCCAGACATTTTCACCAACCAAACATCTTGTTGTCCGAGGTTCGCATTAACATCTATATCGTCTGAATAAGTATAGCCGCATAACAAAACACCACCATCTTGAGTTGACAGCATTCCTGGTAAAATTTCCGATTGGGATCCACCATAATTTTGTTCCCAAATTAAATCACCAGAGGAATCAAGTCGGTAAATTAAAACATCGATTCCGCCATAATTTTCCATTGGTCCCAATTGAACATTTCTAGATGCTGAAACCATAAAGCCTCCATCGGGAAGAACTTCCAAGGCAAAAGGGATTTCATCATTGCTTCCTCCATAAGATTGTTCCCAAAGGATGTTTCCATCTTGATCCAGTTTTACAATCCAAGCATTGAATCCCAAATTCTGAACCTCATCTGTTCCTGTAAAAACGATTGAGCCATCTGCCAATATTTCAACATCATTTGCGTCATCCCAACCAACGTCGCCGTAGTCGTTTTCCCAAATTACATTTCCATCCAAATCCATTTTAACCAAAATGGCCTGTTCTGAGTTTTGGTTGGACAATTGGCCCGCAAGCAAAACATTGCCATCTGCTAACATTTTCACTTTAAAAAACTGATCTTGCCAATCTCCTCCAAAAGACTTTTCCCATTCTAAATTTCCATCACTGTCTAATTTGAATACCCAAGCATCCAAAAACCCAAAAAATTCTGAGACATTCCCACCTGAATCCCCTACAAAACCAACAACGATGTATCCACCATCTGGGGTTTGAATAATGTCTTGTGCTCTGTCAGTTCCATCACTGCCATAAAACTCCTCCCAAAGTAGGTTGCCATCGGGATCAATTTTGTAAACCCAAATATCATAATTGGATGAAGTAACATTTTCACCACTTCTCCCAGCAACAATAAAGTTGCCGTCCATCGTTGGTTTCACTGTTGTAGCGCCATCGAAAGAACTACCACCATAGGATTTCTCCCATTCAAATATCAATTCACTACTTCCAGTTAGGCTACAAGGATCGAGCGGAGTGCATTGTGGGTCAGCTTCAAGGTCTAAGGTTTCATTGAAATACAAGACCAATTTGGGATGGCGAGAGGCGTCGTAAAAAGAACCACCTACAAAAACTTTTCTGTTGTATACTTCCTCAATTGCTAATTTCAACTCTAATCCGTGATGTTGAGATGGAGATTCTATCCAGTAGTTCATGATATCAGTTATGTCTACTTTGGCTGTTGAGTAGAATTTACAATCAGCAACTGTACCACATGCGCAATCGTCTTCAGGAATCTCAACTCTATCTTGACTGGTATTCAAATCGCTCACAGTTGGAAGATTGTTCCAGCTAATCGTATTTTCATCCCATTCTGATTCAATTCGACTAATATAAACATTGTTACAATAATCTCTCGGCCATGAAACCGTTGTATTTTCGGGAGAGGAATCAATATCAGGGGGATAAAAATAAATGAAAGCAGAATCTACAGAAGGAATGGATGAGAGCAACGAATTTAACTCTTCAAACTCAATATAGGACCTCATAATGCCTTCAGCTCCACTCCACGTCCAACCAGCAGTATATAAATGAGTGCTATTGGATTCTATTTCATTTGGTAAAAAAGAACGCACTAAAGCCTCTTTTTTGCAATCCGGGCCTGGTTGAAAAACCAAAGAGTCTGCAGCAATTGAAAAGTTATCAAATGAAACTGTTATTGTGAAATTTTCCGTATCGTCGCAGTCAGCATTCCCTGAAGTATAAACAAGATTGATTGTTGTATCATTTGTAAAAAGAGAAGGGTCGAATATTGTCAGTTCAATTGAGTCATCAAACCAAGCGCCTCCATCATTTACAACATAACTGTTCAAATTGAATGCCTCATCACTAGAATTTACTTCTATTTGGTTTTGATTAAGTGAAAGTTCAATTGGAGACTGTACTGTCATTTCCATGCTCTTCAAATCGAAACATAGGTTTTCAAAACTATTATGAAGTGTATTTATGCTGTACAAAGTATCCTTGTCTAAGTAGATCGAATTGAAATTAAGTGCGTACATTTTATAAGTCCCATCTGGCAGAAAAGTAATATCAAAAGCCCCTGTATTACTTTTTAATAAAATTGAAGAATCAGGAGTATTGGTTCCTAACAAATAAATTTGATCAAAGCACAAATTTTGTTCATATTCAATAGCAGATAAGCTTAACTGATTTTCGTTGCAAGAATAAATTTCCGAATCTGTAAATATTCCAGAATCAGACAGACAATCCATGCCTTCACAGGGATCAGACAATTGACATTCTTCTTCTGTCCAAACCAAAATATCAAAGGTTTTGGTATCATCACAGATAGTTGTCCCTGAACTGTATTTTATTTCAGTATAAAAACCTTCCGTATAGGTAGAAGGATCAAAGAAAGAAATGCTTTGGCCATTTTCATCAATCCATTCACCAGCGCCCGATACCACAAAATCCTGAAGTTGTAATATTGGATCATTTGGACAAATTTGTATTTCATTTTGAGTCAATTCGAAATCATCCATTTCATTTATTTCAAAGTCAAAAGAAAACAAGTCAAAACAAATACTGTCTCTGTTTCCATAGACATCGGCCAAGTTAGAAAACCCTTGTAAATCCAATGTTGTAATTTGATAATTAAGGGCGATTATCTTGTAAGTGCCTGTATCTAAATTAGCAAAGTCGAAAAGGCCTGTTTCATTTTGTAAAATAATACTGGAATCTTCTGTGCCGGAAATAAGTAAGTATTTTTGTAGATAGCATAAATCTTCCAAACTACCAGCTGTTGAAAAATCGACAATGGTGTCCTTACAAAACAGGTTGTTTTCCATTTCCAATTCACCAGCGTCCGCAATGCATTGGCCAATCGGTCTTAATTTCAGAATCCAGAAATCTGAATCACCGTTATTGTCACCAACATCAAAATCATAGTGCCCTGAACTAGAAGCCCCGGCAACCATTAGATATCCTTCATTGTCCAGCGTCATTGAATAAGCAACATCTTCATTTATTCCTCCATAGTTATACTCCCAAACTATTTCTCCCTCTTGATTTAATTTCATCAAAAACAAATCGTTTGAAAAAATGGTACCATATCTATCTGCTTCTCGATAGTATCCTCCAAAAATGAAACCATTGTCAATGGTTTTTATTACTGATTTCGCTCCACAAGGTTGACTGACATCAAACTGATTTCTGGTCCATTCAATGTTCCCATCTTGATCAATTTTGGTAAAAGAGAAATGGTTTGCATCGGTGTTGAAGTTAGAATCACCAGAATTGGCGTCAATAAAATTACTCATCATTAAAAACCCACCATCATCAGACGGGCTAAGGTCGTAAACCAATTCATGGTCATTTACCCCATAGTCATTTACCCACACCATGTCGCCAATGGAGTCCAGTTTAAAAACCCAGGCATCCCATTCGGAATTGCTAGCACCAGTTAATGTAAAAAAGGATTTCGTTCCTCCGACCACAACATAATCACCATCCGGAATTTGAACAATGGAAGTAGAATAATCAGAAAGCGATCCGCCATAAGATTGCCACCATTCAATATCAAGGTTGGCATTCAACTTTAGTATAACACAATCATATTCACCATTGTTGTATAAAATATCTTCATCGAAGGACTCAGAAGTACCAACCAAAGCATAACCACCATCCAAAGTATTAATAATGGAATAGCCAATGTCATTTAAAGTCCCACCCAATGTTTTTTCGTATAACAATTCACCATCTTGATTTAGAGCAAAAATCCAAATGTCGGAGTTTCCAGAATTTTGAGAGACATCAACATCATTTGATTCTGTTGAACCAATTACAATGATTTCTTGGTTGCTATTTTCAACAACATCATAAGCGATGTCTTCATTGCTCCCACCAAAATTTTTGGCCCATTTAATGATTCCATGTTCATCTATTTTCAGAACGGCACAATCATACTGACCGAAATTGACTTCAAAGGAATTGTCTTCAGATGAAGAACGTCCAACAACGATGTGATGATTGTCAGCTGTGCTTGTTATAGAAAATGCTTGATCGGTAAGAAATCCTCCATGATTTTCTTCCCAGATAAAGTCGAGGCCTTCTGTTTTGCTGAAAGCACAGAGATCTGGCAAGGGACATTGCTCTTCCGTCTTTATTTCAATAATTAAAGTATCTCTATCATCACAGTCTAAAGAACCCGAATCAAAAACCAATTCGATGATTTCACCAAAATCATAATTTGCAGGATCTATCAAAACTAGATTGTTCGTTGTACCATCAGACCAAGAGCCTTCATCCCAAAAAGGAACAGGAAAAGGATAAGCATCAAAAAAAGCTCCACTCATCACTTGAAAGTTCAAGTTTATCGGATCATCATAAGGACAAACTTTAATGGTGTCGCTTAATACTAAAACATCTTTAAGGGGAATAACTGAAATAGGGAATGGACTTAGGTCATAACAAAAAGAATCAGTGTTCTCCGTTAAATAAGTCAAGAATTCAAGGTTGTTGATATTGAGCGAACTCGTTTCGTAATTTAAGGAATACAAAGTATAATCTCCAGGTTCCAAGTCGCCTAAGTCAAAACCGCCGAAATATTCGAACAATAGGACTTGAGAAAACCCGTCCACAATAAATGAGGTTTGTTCATAGCCTTCCCCTTCAAAATAACCATTGATTTCGACTACTAACACTTCATTTAAGCAATAAGTATTGGAAGAAAGGTTCCAGGTCCCTGCATCGGCCTCACAATCAAATGAATTGGCAAATGAATTGGCAATTGAATTAGAGCTATATGCAGAGGGGGATTTTGATGAAATTTCACTCGCCTTTAGATTAAAGGAGTTGGAAAAGATCAAGGGTAGCAAAAAAAACAAAACTAAACAATATAAAGGTTTGGGGTGAAACATGGTTATAATGTATAATTACCATCAAAAATAAATGTGATGGATGATGTTAAATGTAATGAATTACTGGCCAATAATTACTAGGTTTCAAATTAAAGCTCTGGGTCAAACGAAAAATGTCATTTCAATCTTTTATGCAATTCAAAATCTATGGAAAGAGGCTCAATAAATGTAAAATACACCAGTTAAAATGATCTACTTTAACCGCGAACGTACAAGGCATTTGGGTAAAAATGCAGTAAACAATACAATTTCAAGGGATATTTTGAAATGTGCATTAAAAAATAGGAAAAATTCTGATAAGAATTATTACAAATAGAAGCTATTTTAGGTTAAAATGCAAGTTTTTATTTGATTCATGATGAAGGGATTAATGTGTATTCCGATCAGTCTTGAAGTAAGAACATTTTGACTGGCGAATTAATTGATTTCATATTGTGCCTAAACTCTGAATCAAATGTCTCTAAATCTATTGTATTGTCTGTTATTTGAGTACTAGACAAAACTTAATTTTACCCATGATTTGTTTGTGCGACCGCTCTGCGGTCGATACTTATTAAATCTATAAAACTAACCTAGTTTGACCTCTCCGAGGTCATTTAATTGAGTATTGACCTCGGAGACGTCAAACTAGTTTAGTAAAAAATGAAGACAAAATAACCGACTCCAGCGGAGTCGCACAAAAAATGTCTAGGTGCTTAGGTCTGTTATCTTAGCTCATTTTGTTTATTTGCAATGACCAATGAGCATACGAAAATTGCTATGGAAAGAGACTTATTTCACCATAAAAAAAGTACAGTTAAAAGCTTTGCACCTAGGTCAAATGGATTTAAGAATTCTAAACCAATGCAAAACATTGGTTTTCGATTATTAACACAGCGCATTGAATTCTAAAATCTAATATCTAATGTCCTATAGTAACTGTTGATTTATAGAAATAAGTGATGGCCGTTGCACTGAAAACCAAAGTCATCAGAATGCACAAATAGGCGATATTTGTATGAAATGCCCCAAAATAGTCGAGCGGTTTTATGGCGTTTATATTGGCATAAGTCAGGAAGAAGAACAGCACTTCAAACAGCTTGCTACTTTTACTTATTAAGCCAAGTAAGGTCGACAAAAGTATTACAAAAACACCACCGAGCAAGACGGCTATTGCTGGAACAAATTCAGCTGAAACAAGAAGCCTAACAACGAGTGGCAAAGCCAATAGGTTAATGCAAATCGTTGCCGTTAATAATTGCGCAGTGAACAATCTGGCTTTATGCTTGTATGAAACAGCAGCGAATAAGCTTGTTCGATTTTCATACTCTTTGGTGACCAATCTTGACCATTTGGTGACATGAATAAACCAAAGTATCGGCAAAATAAATTGATGCGCCATTGTCATGGGTGACAAGGCCAAAGCCACCATTCCACCCAATGTTAAAATCCACAACCAATTATTTTGCTTGCGCAGCAACAAAAGCATTTCTGCTTTTACAAGGGGCAGAATGCTGAAATCAAGGACCAAAGGTTGACTTAAATTAATTTCAAAGCTACCGCCAACTTCCTGCAATTGTTTGTCTTGTTTTTTTGGTAAAGTCCTAATAGATAATTTGCGAAACCTGTGAAAAACGAAGGAGGAAAGAAGCACAATAAAGACAGATAACAAAACCCAAAGAAAGCGTGCAATTGTATAAGGTGTAGGAAAATCAAGGCCAGTAAATTCAAATCTTTTCTCAATCAAATCATGCTTTATATTATATCCAATAGACAATCCCTGTTCCTCATTGGTCAATTGAGTCACTTGCTCCGTCATTTCGTTGATAATAATCTTCGTGCCGAAAGGGTCAATCATCCGACTGAATTCGGATGATGGTGGAATCAGAAGAGCGCCAATGAAAAGCATCGAGAAAAGTATATATTGCAAGACATTTGATTTTCTAAATACAATCTCAAGCAAGATTGCCAAAGCGGCTGTTAAGGCCAACATGGGCAAGCAAACTAAAGCGAATGGGGTCACAAAATCACCCAGCTTAAAAGATCCACTGCCGTATAGGAAAAACAGAAAAACACCCATTATCATTACGGGCAATAACAGCGACAGCAAAACCAAAAAATTACTTAAAAATTTGGCAAACAAATAAGTAAAGTTACTCGTTTGAGTGGTTGCCATTATTTCACCAAGGCCCGTTTCGGCATCCCGTTTTACGGCATCATTAATAATAAAATACCCAAAATAAGAAATGAAAATACTGCTCATTACAGCCATTACATAACCAAACCAGGCACTGTTATAGTTGCCAATGTAATCGCCAATTCTTATGGTTGAGTAAGGAGCGTCTAAGGGTGGAACAAATGAATAACCAAATGCCAATGCGATGCTCAAGGTTACTAAAAAACCATAGCTTCTGGTTCTTTGCTGATAATCGGCTTTTACTAATTGTAATAGACTATTCATGGCTATCTGATTTTGTGTGAAATAAAAAAGCATCCTCCAAATTGGCCTTTTGTAAAAGTCCATTTGAGCGTCCATTTGATCGTCCATTTGAATTGTTTTCATTGGTGATGTAGCGAATGAGCAGCCCGTCAGTATGACGTTGAGTGCTTACTATTACATGCTGCTCTTTAAGTTTTTGAAGCTCCTTTTTTTCAATAACAGTTTCGTAAACTTTGTTTTCGATGCTTTTAATGATTGATGGAATATCATTTGTTAAGACCAATCTGCCTTTACGCATGATGGCCACTTGATCGGCAATTGTGTCAATATCTGATACAATGTGAGACGATAAAATAACAATGCTTGTCTGTGCCAAATCGACCATTAAATTTCTAAACCGTACACGCTCTTCTGGGTCGAGTCCCACAGTAGGTTCATCCAACAAAAGCACCTTTGGGTTGTTGAGCAAAGCTTGTGCAATACCGATGCGCTGTTTCATTCCGCCAGAATAGTTTCCGATTGGCTTCTTGGCAGCTTCCATTAAATTCAGTCCTTCCAATAATGAGGTGATCCGTTGTTTAATTCCAGGACCGCCCACACCTTTCAAAGCCGCCATGTAGGTTAAAAATTCATAGGCATTCAAATTGGGATACACACCAAAATCCTGTGGTAGAAAACCCAATTGTTTTCGCATCTCATTCGGTTGTTTTACAATGTCAATTCCGTTTAACTCAATGTTTCCATTTGTAGGTTTGCTTGCTGTAGCAATCATTTTCAACAAAGTAGATTTCCCTGCACCATTCGGTCCAAGCAAACCCAGAATACCAGGCTCTATGCTCAGTGAAAAGTCTTTTAAACCAAATTGATTCTTGCCGTAGGCCTTTGAAAGATTCTCTATTTGTAGTTTCATGATTGTTCTATTTGGTACCCTCCAAAACTAGAGCAATAAAAACTTGTAAAAACATTTATATGTCCCACTACTTAGAAAACATGACCAGTGCTGATAAAAGTAGGATGAACAACGTACATCATGACTATCCTTGCTTGCGGTATGATTAAGAAAAAAAACGAGAAGTGAGGCGATGCTTTGGGAACATTCAAGAATGGTTCTTGAAGACAGTGGTGCTAGAACTTTGGTTTTTTTAACTCATCGTTTACATAGAGCGCATAGGGATTTTTACCACAAGGACATAAAGAATCTATAATTTATAAAGAGTATAATGATCATCTTTGTGGATAATTTTCAAATCTAATTGCTCTTGAAAATCCTTCATGTAAATCAACAAATATTGACAACCTTCTTTTTTGATTTGCTGAAGGTATTGGGGATTGCTAATTTCTTTTTCAGACAAACTCCAACCTCTTCTGTGTGCAAAGTACATGAGCATAGGATTGAGTCCTCCGCTGGTTGCAATTTTTTGGTCTGCAGGGATGTTGGCATTGATTATTTTTTCTTCCAATTCTACCAAATGAAAATCTTGTGTTCTAAGTCTCAATTCATGCTGTTGGTTGGCAAATCCTTCAATAAAGACGAAAGCCAATATTAGGTAAGCCCATTTTCGAGGGATAAAACTAACTATCCCAAAGGCAGCCATCAAGGCCATTATTGGGACATAGGGGAGCATGTAATAAGTATGCAATGAAAAGACATCTCCAGTCTTGGAAATGAACATTAGAAAAAGCAATGTTCCCAAAAGAAAGACTCCACTCAATAAAAATTTTTTATATTTTATCATCCCAACAAGACCCAATATAAAAAAGGCAAAGGCAATGTAAGAATGCAATCCATAGAAATAAAATTGTTTCAAAGTTTGTGGCAACAAGGCCAAAATCTCTTTCGCTCCTTCCACTAATCCCCTTGGGAAATACAACCTGTTTTGGTAGACTTCTTCCAAATGTGGATTCCAAACAAAGTACCAAGTTCCTATTGTTGCTATGACCAAAGCTGAAGAAGCGGCTAAGTTAAATCGTCGTTTGAATTTGAATTCTGAAGAGATAAATGCAAAGAACAGAAGGCTCATTAAAACAGTAGATGGAATTTTACTCAAGCCACCCAAGCCTGCAAAAATAACAAACAGTAAAAGGTGTGTTAACTTGCCACGATCCAAATATTTCAGGGCAAAAAATAGTCCACCCAACATCAAAGACAGACTGAAAGTATCTGGCATTACCTTCCTTGAATAAGTAAACCATAAAGATGAAAGCAAAATAATACCCGCACAAAAAGCCAATTTTTCATTCCAAACACGAGCGATTATTTTATAAAAAAACCAAACACCTAGGCAAGAGAAAATCCAATTAATCAGTCGTCCATACCAATGTTCTTGTCCGAATACGGATGATAAAAAATAGATCAGATAATTGAATATCGGAAATTCAGACGCGATGATATCTGGACGCAAGCCAGTTGTGTTGATCCTTGGATAAAAGATATTGGCATCTATTTCAAGAAAATTCCTCGCTACTGTATTGGTAAAAGCCTGCCGCCAGTTGTGTATTTCAATTGGTGGATTCGTTATTCCGATTAGTCCGATCAGGAAAACCAGGATTAGGTATGGGAGGATGTTTTTCTTGTGGGGCATTTTTCTGGGTGGTTTGTATTTTTAACCACATAGTGCACATAGTTCACATAGTTTTTTTTCAAACCTTTCCACGCATCAACAACCAATAAACAAAGAAGGACATGAAGAAACCAGTAAACCAAGATAGATTGTATAAGAATCCTACTGCAGGGACAAAAAAGCCAACCAAGGCAATTCCAACTCCAGCAGCCAATGCTATTAGTGCAGCGGGGTTGAATCCACCACTGTAGGAATAGGCTCCATCAACTTTATATAATTCCGCTAATTGCATTTCAGTTTTTCTGACCGCATAATAATCACTCAAAAGAATGCCCAACACAGGTCCTAATAAACCGCTGATGAATAGCAAGATAGGAATGATGATCGAAATCAGCCACCATGGGCAGATTAATATTCCTATGATTCCCGTAATAACTCCTCCTGTTCTAAAACTTATTTGTTTGGGTAAAATATTAGAAAAAGCATTCGCTGGTGCAATCACATTGGCGGCAATGTTGGTACTCAGGGTTGCTATTAGCATAAATATTTGCGCAATAACTACAACAACAGGATTGCTGAATTTGGCCAATAAAGAGACAGGGTCCCATGGAGCATCTTCCCCCATTAAAATATCAGGAAAGTTGATAATAGCAGCGCAAGTAACGAATATTCCAACAAATGAAAACAAGATCATTGTTCCTGGCAAGCCAATCAATTGACCAGCAATTTGATCGCTTTGACTAGCAGAATACCGTGTAATATCCGCGATGCTCAAAGACATGGTTGCCCAAAAACCAACCATCGCTGTTAACATTAAAATGTATTTCCACCAAATAGAAGTTTTTTGTGATGGATCACTTAAAGCAACGGTCGCAGTTCCTGAAGAATAATAGTCTTCTCCTACTTTCTGCCTCAATTGCAAACTGATGGTTTCCCCTTTGTTGAGGTCTTGTTCCAGCCCCATTGTTTTATTCAAAGGGACAGTGGTTAGACCGCTTAAGCTCAATTTTTGCCAAT
>CALBCY010000150.1 GCA_937927195.1 uncultured Chitinophagales bacterium | reverse complement strand
GTAGTCGGTCCGTTGGTGCAGTCGGTAATTTCCCCTTGGCACGGAACGCAAATGTTCCCACCGCAATCGATAACTTGTTGGTCGTTTGTTGTGCAATCATCACCATCATCGCAGGCTTCTATCGTAGTCGGTCCGTTTGTGCAATCGGTAATTTCACCTTGACATGGAACACAAATGTTCCCACTGCAATCGATTTCTTGTTGGTCGTTGGTTGTGCAATCATCGCCATCATCGCAAGCTTCAATGGTAGTTGGCCCATTGGTGCAATCGGTTATCTCACCGATACACGGAAGACAGATATTTCCACTGCAGTCGACTTCTTGCATATCATTAATTGTACAATCATCACCATCATCGCAAGCTTCGACCAATGTCGGTCCGTTGGAGCAATCGATAACTTCACCAGAACAAGGAACACAATCACAGTTTTGTATTGTGGGATCAATAGAAAATTCGATTACGTCGCTGCACAATTCCGTAAGACCAGAGAAGCCAATGTTTAAAAAATAATCTCCTGCTGGTAAATCAATTACGTTTATACTGTCTTCTATTGATTCCATTGCAAATACTGACATTCCATCAGAATCAAGGACGTCAAAATTAAAGGATGTCGATCCATCTTGATCTGAATTGTAAATTAAAACATCACCATTTGGTTCACCACAACAAGTAAAAACTTCGAATTCGCAAGCAACACAATCTGAATAATCATGTTCTAAGGTAAACTCATAGGTTTGTTCGCATTCTTCGTTATTCTGGAAAAGAGAAGCTGTCAAACTATAATCTCCAACAGGCATTTGGTTGTAATAAACTAAGGACTCAAAAGTTGCATTGGTAAATGTAACTCCAAGTGGATCAGTTAATTCGTAATAATAAAGTATAGAACCATCTTGGTCAAAAGGGGCAACTGTGATCAAACCATTGTTTAATCCACAAGTTGGATTTTCAAAAATAATGGTAAAATCACATTCAAACGAATTTGACGCAGGCTGTTTGAGGTTGTTGTTATCTGTTTCGTCCTCTGGATTTTGTTGAGACATTGTGCATTCCCCTTCAAAAAATTCTATAGAATTTTTTGAAGAAGCGTTTGTTGTTGCCCCTATCATTATTAAGACAAACGTTGCTAGGGGGCAAAGTTGAATCAACAATACATGAAACCTTTTTATGTAGGATACAGGAATGTTAAACCCATTGAATATTAATCTTTTCATATCTAGTTGTAATACTATTCCGCTAAGCCAAACCTATAGGTTTAGCTATCCGCAAAGAATAAAATTCTTATAAATTAAAATGAAAATTCAAGAAAGGAGAGGGATTTAATCCATGAATTTTTTCAAACTGGATTAATAGAAAGATTAATGTAGATGTGATTTAAATTTGGTGGGATATTGGTATAAAATTATTCTAAATAAATTGAACTTGCAAAGTTTTAAAAAAGAATTTTTCATATGCAATATATAAATATCTAAAAAGTTCAATAATTTTCAAACTGTTAAATCTTATGAATCAATTGACTAGCTGAAGAAACAGTACTAAAAACGGCGCTTTATAATTGTAAAAAATAATATTTCAAATTCTTAATTTTAACATATTTTCATTCCCAAAACTGTGTTTTTTGAGCATATCGGGAGTGACTTCTCTTAAACCACATTGTCACGATTTCCATTTCTTAAATAGTTGGTAAAAAAAATCTAAGTTGTATTAAGTAGTAAAAACTAGATTCTTGAATATTGGGCGAGTCCATTTCGCCATTCAATTGTCTACTTTTCTTAGCTTAAAGATTGTCTGCTAGTTAGCCAATGGAGTCAAATTGTTCAAACCAATCTTATGGTAGGCATTAGGTGAACAAGGAAGGTTTTTCTGATTGATAAATCAAATTAAGGTTGAAATGATTAATGTTGCTTCCAGAGTGGGTTTATATTGAAATGCAAAAAAAAATTCCTATTCAACATCAAATTTCGCTGTTGTTGGAATGTGGAAAACAGCTTTAACATGTTGTGAAATTATCTAACCAAAGTAACATTTCCAACAATTGTTGCCAGGTTACCATCAATATAGGTTACTTCGACATAATACATATAGACACCAATGTCGCAGTCATCATTTCTGAATGTTCCATCCCAACTATAATTATCAGCATCCAAATTGAAATTTGAAGCTAAAAAGACTTCTTCACCCCAACGATTGAAAATGCTGAATCTATTGATGATTGAAACTTGGTTGCCGCCTAAAACTCTAAATCGATCATTTAAACCATCATTGTTGGGACTAAATGCACTAGGCATTAAAATTTCACAAGCCCCTTCCCCTATGGTAAGATTAAATGTAATAGCCTGACTTTCACAGCCATCAATGCTTTGAGTTAGCCAAAATGTGTAGACTCCAGGAAATCCTGTGTTTACAGAAGGTAAAAAAGTGTCACCTGATTGTATGAAATCGGAAACATTAGGGTCTTCCAATATCGGATTGCTATTGTTTAAATTGTTTGTATACCAATTAAATGTGCCATTTCCTTGTGGGACAAATAAAGGAACTTCAGCTCCTTGACAAATGGTATCCGAATCTATTATTGGTATTGGACTGCTGATCGGATCACCCACACACGGCTCGCAAATCGTGCCATTGCTCTCTCAAACCAACTCCATGTCATTGATGGTACATGGATCACCGTCGTCACAGTTTATTGTAATCGTTGTGCCATTGATGCATTCAACTGGAATACCTTGACAAGGAATGCAAATAGATCCATCACAAGCCAGAACTGTTTCTTCATCATTGGCAGTATTGGAATTGTTGTCATCACAACTTTGTATGATCGTCTGGCTATTGGAGCAATCGATGGCTAGTCCAATACATGGACCACAAATGTTCCCATAACAATCAAGCTCTTGTAAATCATTTTGCGTGCAATCATTGTTGTCATCACAGTTTGCAAAATTTGTCGGTCCCGTATCGCAATCAAGCGCTTCTCCTCCACATGGAATGCAGACCGTTCCATCTGAATCTAAAATTGTCTCTTCATCGTTAATTGTACAAATATCCCCATCATCGCAAGGGAAGACCGTGCTAGATCCTACACCACATCCACCAGGGATTCCAGCACAAGGTTCACAAATACTTCCATTGCAGGCAAGTACCAATTGAACGTCATTTATAGTAGATGGATTCATATCATCACAGTTCTCAAGTAGGGTAGGCCCGTTGCTACAATCTATCAATTCTCCCATGCATGGTTCACAAATTTCACCAGTACAATCCAAGACCAATTCCATGTCATTGATGGTACATGGATTACTGTCATCACATGGCAAAAGTGAAGCACTTGCACTGCTTATATCAATGCATACAACTTGGTTGTTGAAAAACAATCCTGTGGAGGCAGTAAAGCCATAAAAAGCATTTGGGTTTCCACCAAAAACGAGGTTGATGAAATCAAAATTGTTGTTGTAAATTTCATCCCCATCCAATGCAAAAGTATAGTTGTTTGTCATTGGGTCCCAACTAAAACTGGCATTGTGTAAAACATCATTTTCTAAATTCCCAACTTCTACAGGTGCTTCAATGATATTAGAAGTATTGTTGTGGTTTATATTCCCATTTATTCCTATTGCAACATGATCCTGCGATGGGTCTCCTTGATTGGAATTCTGATAAGTATCAAATTCTAATATAACTGAATTTGGTATTCCGTCAATTCCCAATGATTCCCCTTCTCCACCACAAACCGCTACGTCATTGGCTTGGAAAGTTAAGGTTATTCCGTCTGCACCATCATTGTTGTCTCCAAGATAAAGATCAAAGTTTAGTGTGAAATTTTCGCTGAAATTCAATGGACATGGATACCAGGCGCAAGCTGTTAGATTACCGGTTGGACTGGTTAATTGAATACAGTTTTCCTGTCCCATGAAATCAATAAGGCTTGCAGATCCATTTAAAATATAATCAGGATCATCACAAGAGGGAACAAATGTTGGTTCACCTAAACAAGGCACACAAATGGTTCCATTGCAATCCAAAATGGTTTGAACATCATTGATGGTTTCGATGTCACCATCGTCACATGGAACTACTGACGTTGTACCATTTCCGCAATCGGTTGTTTCGCCCAAACAAGGCAAACAAATTTCACCATTGCAATCTAGTTCTGTCTGTACATCATTGATGGTGCAAGGATTGTTGTCATTACATGGAACAGTGATGGTTTGTCCAGAATTACAATCAATTAACTGACCAATGCAGGGTTCACAAATAACTCCGTTTGAATCGAGTATTGTTTGTTCATCGTTGATCGTACAATCATTCCCATCATCGCAATCCACAACTGTAGTGTTACCTGTATCACAATCGGTTGGTGTTCCTTGACAAGGACCACAAGGACTGCCATCACAGACTAAAACAGATTGTTGGTCATCGATCGTATTGGAATCTAAATCATCGCAAGGGACAAACTGTGTGGCTCCATTCGAACAATCAATGATTTCGCCTAGACAAGGAACACAAACAATTCCATTGCAATCCACCACCAATTCATCATTGATGGTACAATCGTTTCCATCATCACATATTTCGGTACTTGTAATTCCGTTTGTGCAATCAGTAATTTCACCCAAACAAGGAACACAAATTTCACCGTTGCAATCGACTGTTTGTACATCATTGATGGTACAATTATCTCCGTCGTTACATGCCACAATGTTTGTTGGCCCAGTAGTACAGTCTTGAATTTCACCCTGACAAGGGATACAAATTTCACCGTTGCAATCGACTGTTTGTACATCATTGATGGTACAATCATCTCCGTCATTGCAAGCCACGATACTAGTTGGCCCAGTAGTACAGTCTTGAATTTCACCCAGACAGGGCACACAAATTTCACCATTGCAATCGACCGTTTGTACATCATTGATGGTGCAATCATCTCCGTCATTGCAAGCCACTATACTAGTTGGACCAGTTCCGCAATCTGTTGTTTCACCCAAACAAGCTGAGCAAACATTGCCAAAACAATCTATGGTTTGCATATCATTGATGGTGCAATCATCTCCATCATTACAGGCTACCGTTGAAGTTGGACCAGTATTACAATCTACTGGAACCCCGATACAAGGCTCGCAAATTTCACCATTGCTATTTAATACAGTTTGTTCATCGTTGATCGTACAATCATTCCCATCATCGCAAGGTTCAATGGAGGTGGTTCCGGTTTGGCAATCTGCAGCAGTTCCTTGACAAGGACCGCATGGACTTCCATCGCACAGTAAAACAGATTGTTGGTCATCGAGGGTATTTGGGTTCCCATCGTCACATGAAACAATCATGGTTGCTCCGTTGCTACAATCAATTATTTCACCCGCACAAGGAACGCAAATATTGCCTGCACAATCGACTGCTTCCATGTCATTGATGGTGCAGTCATCGCCATCGTTGCAGGCTTGCATCGTATTAGGTCCAGTAGTGCAATCAATTATTTCACCTGCACAAGGGACACAAATGTTGCCACTGCAATCGACTGCTTCCATGTCATTGATGGTGCAGTCGTTGCCATCATTGCAGGCTTGCATCGTTGTCGGTCCATTTGAGCAATCATAGGGAGTTCCTGCACAAGGCTCGCAAATCTCACCAGTACAATTCAATACCACTTCGAAATCATCGAAGGTGCAGTCGTCTCCGTCGCTACAACTTTGTTGACTTGTGCCACTACTGAGGACATCAGGACAAACGATCTGATTGTTGGATAAAGCTCCTGTGGAAGCAGTGAATCCATAATAAGCTAGTGTGTTTCCAGCAAAAACGTTTCCAATGAAATCGTATTGATCACTGAATATTAGATTGCCATCAAGACTGATGTCATATTTCATGTTTTCAGGGTTCCAACTGAAGACTACTTCATGCAAATCATTGTCTTCTAAATTGTCAACCACAATTGGAGCTTGTATGGAATTGCCAGGAATAGTATGGTCTACATTTCCATTGATTGTCAAAGCCAAATGATCTCCAAAAGGATCTCCAATGGTGGAGTTTTGGTAAGTGTCGAATTCTAGAATGAGAGAGTTGGGTATGCCATCGACAGCAAGACCCTGGCCATCTGTACCACAAACTGCCACATCATTGGCCTGAAATGTTAGGGTCATTCCATCTGCACCACCATCTGAGTTTCCAAGGAAGACTTGGAAATTTAGCGTGAATGGTTCTGAAAAATCGAGTTGGCAAGGATACCAGGCACAGGCAGTTTGGGTTTGTCCGGTATTGGTCAATTGTATACAGCCCTCATTGCCCATGAAATTTTGCATTTCGGTGGCGGTTCCGTTTAGTATAAAATTAGGTTCTTCACAAGTAGGAACATTCTGAATAATTCCTTGGCAAGGAATGCAAACTTCACCGTTGCAATCCAATACCGTCATTTGGTCGTTGAGTGTTGCAGGATTTCCATCATCACAAGGCATTTCGATTGTCAGACCAGTTGCACAATCAGGTGCTTGACCTGGAATGCAAATGCAATTTACATCATCAAAAGTTTCCACACCGTTGCTGCAATCGCCATCATCACAATTCGTATTTACCGTGGGATCTAGTTCAAAGAGACAAATACAATTGTCAGCATCATAGGCATCTATTGTTGCGCAGTTATTGTCATCACAAGAGACGACATTGTCAACAATGGTGAGGGTAATGGTAGGGTTTGCGCAAGAACAAAGATTACTGGTAATGGTAATGATTATTTCTTCGGCTCCTTCAGTCAAGGCATCCAAAATCGGATTGATAAGTAGTTCTATCTTTTCAATTCCTGCAGGGATGACAATGCTATCAGCAATAAAATCATAATCTACACCATTCTCGGCAGTTCCACCTATTTCAAAAGTAACGACAACCTCTTCGCTCAAGTCATTGGGGTTTTCTCTTTGGAAGAAAAATACGCCTCCATTGCAACCTTCCACCACATCTTCATCCGCTTGACCGGTTGAAGTTTCAGCGTTGACTGTAACTCCTTGTCCAGCATTAAAGCTGTCCCCTGCAAGGAACACTGCAGAATCGTAAATATCATCTCCAATATCGCAAATTGCCAATTTGATGTTGTATTGCTCACATGGAATCACTTCAATACTTGCTGTTATAACATCCAGGTATGCATCGTATTCAAGAAAATTTCCACCACCATTCGAATTGTAATAAGTATTGTTAGTGTTGGCATTGACATCGTCAATGGTAATAAATGTATTCGTCCCGGGAATCAAAGCAACATTGACAGCATTGTTTTCAAAGGGACCATTTATTCCAGGACCGCTTACAAAAAAACCGAAGGCATCATTTACATTGGCATTTACAAATTCGGGATACTCTTCACTGGCAAATGCAAATTGAAAAGAAACGGAATCCACTGCTGGCGTAAAACTAAATTCCAAAATGGCTGCATCAAAACTATCGTTTGGAGCATTGGCAATATCTTCCAAATCGTTGTCACTATTATTAAAGCTGGTCGTTCCACTTGTTGAATTTGAATTGTTTGGTCCAGCCGCAGAATTAACATTTCCACTTGAAATTATGATACCATCTTCAATTCCAATAGCAGTTAGCCCACTGCTGAAATAACCAATAGCAGATAAATTCCCATCGAAACTAACATTTTCTACATCGAAGCATCCGCTTTTTACAAACACATCTTCAACTAATATTTGAGGAGAGATATTTGGATCAATTTGAATGTTCATCATTGATTTGTTGGCAGATGAATCTATGCCAGCGCATTCAGAGTCTTCTTCTAAAGCTTGCTCAGTCTGCTCGGTTAATTTGTTAGATTGAGCAATGCATGTTTCACTTGTAGGATTGAATAAATATTGAAATAAAATTGGATAGGAAAAACCATAGGATAGGAGACAAAGCCCGAATAATATCATAAGGCCGCAAGTCTTTTTCATAAATTCTAAATTCCCCAGTTTCATTCTGTTTAAGATTAGGTTCATAATACAGGAAACAATTTCAAATCAAAGAGCATACCTTGATTTGGCCGCATAATTGGGAACTCGTTTTACCAAAAATATAATATTCCTGATAAAAACCATGATGTCTACGGCTAAATTGGCCTGATTTATAAAATAGACTACATTTTATGCAAAAAATAAATATATTTTAAGTAATAAAATAATCAAAAAAAAGCCGAAACAGAATTTAAATCTGTTTCGGCTTCAATATTTAGCGTGTTAAGAAGGGTCGTGGATTGTTACCTTAAAAGCGTGAAATCTCCTTTGAGTTTTTCAGTTTCACCATTTTCATAAGTAATATTTACAAAGTAAATATAAACCCCCATTTCTTGAGGTTCTCTATTGTGAAATCCATCCCAACCATCATCGTATACATTGGATTCAAACAACATTTGTCCCCATCTGCTGAATACTTTGAAATTGATACTGCTAATGTTCCGTCCTTTCGCTCTGAATAAATCATTGCTTCCGTCATTGTTGGGAGAAAAAGCATTCGGTATTGCTACCCAATTCTGGCAAGGTTCAACTGTTACGTTCAAAGTAATTGGATCGGTATTGCACAAATAATCAGGCTCAAAAGTAAAGGTATAAGTACCTGGTTCAACATTGAGGAAATCTGCTATCGGAACACCCGTTCCTATTAGATCATCATCAATCCATGTTCCTGATATATCATTTGCATTTTCAACAATCAAATAATCATTTAGATTATAGATCAAACTGTCTGGAACCGTTTCACAAATAACTATGTCTTCTAAAATTGAAAGACTTGGTTCTTCCTGAACAGAAATAATTACCTGCGATTTAGATTGTGTACAACCTTCTGTTGGGAATAAAGTATATTCAACAATGTACCTTCCTGCTTCTAATCCAAATGGATTGAAAGTGGCATTTATGGAATCAAGACCAGGTCCAGCAGGAAGTCCTGCAGTTCCAGGCGCCCAGATCCCACCAGGTTCTTCACCAATAATTAAGGATTGAAGATCAAGGTCAATGTTATCAGAATTACAAACGGTTTGTTCCACATTTTCTCCAGCAAACGGAGGTGCTACTACCGTCAATATTGTAGAGCTGCTTGAAGGACAATCAGGATTGTTTGAAATTGAATCAGTCGTAAAAGTAAGTTCATAGTCGCCTGGATCCGCTTGAAGTGCAATCAATGTTTGACCATCTTCATCTAAAATTAGAGGATTGCTTCCTGGAGGAAGAGATGTTATGCTCCAACTTCCTGGTAAATCACCAAGTATAAAATTAGTCAATACTTGTTGAGCATTGGTTGCACAAAGAATAGGAAGCGGTAAGGCTTCAAGTGTTGGACAGCCGTTGCAAGGTACTGGACTAACTAGCACTGTAGTTTGATACGAAACTTGTCCGCAAGACAAATCATTTAGATCAAACTGTAAAGTGTAATTCCCGTTTGCAAAACCTCCAAAGTCTACAGAGGAAGGATTACTAAGATCTAGTCCAGTCATATTTGGATCAGACCATACTCCATCCGTTTCACCAGATAAAATCAAATCATTCAAATTGAAGAATGTGTTTTCTCCTGCAAGGTTACATGCCTGACCTGTCGTCAATTCAGTGGCTGGGCCAGCTATTACGTTCACATTAACAGTCGCAGTATCGTTCAAACAAACTCCGTTGTCTTGAACAAGGTAGAATGTATACTGTCCTTCCGCGACCGCCTCAACATTGAACATTCCAGATTCGCCAACTATTCCAATTTCAGGATTAGATCCAAATTCAAACCAAACTGCAGTTGGAGAAGGATCTATTACCAAGCCATTTAAATCTATTATTAGTGAAATATTGCAAACAGTAGAATCCGATCCTGTTCCAGCCAATGCTGGTTCTAGAATTTCAAATTGAACAACAACTGAATCTGGGCATACGCCCAAGTCCATGTCTGAAGTATAAGTAGCGGAATATAAACCAGCATCTGCACCTGTTGGGTCAAGAATGTCTCCAGTCAAAATGCCTGGATCAAATCCAGCTGGGCCATCAGTCAAGGACCAAGAACCAGGCGGGACATTTAACTCAAAAGCACTTAAATCAACCGAAGCTGCATCAACACAAACATCAGGCACAACATCAATGATGAAATCTGGGCAATTTTCATTGCAATCAACTACGTTTATGCTTGTCTGGAAGGTAGAATTTCCACAAACCAATGGATCACCAGTAATGGTAAACTCAAGAACATAAGCTCCAGGAGTCATTCCATCAAAATCAAGCACGGGTAAGTTGCTTAAGTCGACTGTTTGAGGTCCACTAACATTCGCCCATGTTCCATCAAAGTTTGAACCAAAAATTAGATCCAAATCAATGGTGGAACCATCGACAGTTGCATTGCAAACCGAGTCCGGTAAGTTTATCATAAATTGAGCTGTATCTTGAATTTCGATACTTACAATTGAAGTGTCAGGTCCGCAGACTCCAGCACTTCCCAAAATATATTGGAAATCATAAGTGCCCAAATCTAGGTCTGATGGATCCAAAACACCAGTTCCCGCATCGAAACCAGCATTGGTATTGACCAACTCTTCCCAAGTACCCGTATTGTCAATTCCCGGCAACAAGTCAATCATGTTTATTGGAGTTGTACTTGTTAAACAAGCGAAATCTAAAGAGTCAATTCCTGCGAAGCTTCCATTTTCTTGAGACAATTCAATTTCAAGTGGATCACTCACGCAACCTCCAACAATTTGTACCAAATAGAAGGTGTCAATTTGTGCTGGGGTATAAATTTCATTCGAAGTCCCAGAAATATTTGTCAAAATTTCGTTTGCCGGATCTATTGGCAATTGGTCGTACCATGCAAAAACGGCATTGGCATCTCCCATCGCAGTGACATCACTGATTGCATCTCCAGGACAGAATACAGCCTGAAAATCTGCAGTAGGAATGACAGGTTGATCAAGGACTTCTACTGATACAAAAACTGAATCAGGATCACATCCCTGATCTGATGGAATCAGGTAAGCAAAGTCATATACAGCGATGTTTTGTCCAAAGCCATTAAAGCTTTCTCCAACTGAATCGAAAGCCGTTCCAGTAGAAGGAACCGTTGAAACTTCTATCCAGTTTCCTGGCATTGTTCCAGCATCCAACAAAGTATTCAAATCAAATTCTACATCGTTTCCAACACAAATGGTATCATTTTGCCCATTGCTAATGGCGCCTCCAGAATTAACTTCTATAAATATCAATTGGTTTGGAGTACAACCTGTAATCGGAAAATCAAAATCATAAGTGAACTCATAAGTTCCTATTGCAGCTTGGCCGATGTCAAACAAACTGTCTTGAACGAATGGATCATTGCCTGGTCCTCCAAGGTAGAATAGTCCACCACCTAGTTCAGTTGCCAATGTATCAAATAGGTTAAGTGTATCCATTGCACCAAAGCAGGCGCTAAAGAAAATAGAGTCGACTGGGCATTCAATCAATTCGCATGGCTCATAAGGAGCAAATAGTAAATCCGTACAATTTCCATCACTTATGACCGATACTTGAATCGAATCTTCACCAGTACCAGGTGGTAAGTTGAAAATCAATCCTTCAATTTCTGGTGGCAGAACAATTGCATCTGAAGGACAATTAGGGATGATTTGATAATCACAAGAATTATTCAATTGAACAATTTCTGGAGCTTGAGGCTGAGTATAAACTCCTACTTCAACACCAGTATCTAAAACATTTATACCAACTCCTGTTGTTGAGCATATGGCAGAAACTATGAATAAATAGGAAGTGTCATCACATTCGGTGTTGACTGGTAGCATAACATTTGTTGGATCTGGAACTTGAATTCCATTTTGGTCGAACCAAGTTAAATCTACCAAGTCAAGGTTTCCATCTTCAGGAATGGCATTTAAAGAGAAAGTAGTTCCGGAACAAATATTAAAGTCTGCTTCTGCTGAAATAGCCGAAGGACAATCACAACTTTCTGTAAGCATGAATGATTGAGTAACAGAACAACCATCTTCTTCATAGCTTAACCAATAGGTAGCTCCGTCTGTATCTATACTAGTAACTTCAGGACCGGGAACTCCGGCATTGTCCTCAAACAAAGTGATGGTTCCATCGCCATCTCCAACTGTAAAGGTGATGGTTAAATCGTCTGCTTCTAATCCATCTGTACAGAAGGTTTGATCAGGAACGATGATCTCTGGTTGAATATTAAGATCAATACTGACAAGCGTTGAATCGGAACAACCGATGGCAAATGGATCAGGAATGACTAAATATTCAAATTGGTAATTCCCTGCAGGATGTCCATTGGGATCAAAGGTTCCAGCAATTGGATCAAATGCCCCTGGGTTTGTGAAATCACTTCCAGGTTCTAAACTCCAAGTTCCATCAATGTCTCCTCCAATCAGAAGGTCGAACAAATTGATTAGAGTAGTATCATTACAAACTGCTATGTTTTCACCAGTTCCAGCATCAGCAGGAGTAGTTATGTCTACAGATGCATATAAGGTATCGGTGCAGTTAAGGGACAAGATCAAAGCATATACTTCAGGCGTTGAAATATCAACAATTGGAGCAATCGGTCCACCAGCGAAGTCGTCTGGATCAAACCAACCATAGGTTCCATCTGGTGCATCAGTCAAATCGTTCAGCTGAACACTTTCTCCAGCGCAAATTATGGTGTCGCTGACAGTAAATGGACAAACGACTGGTGCGCAAGTAGCTTGATAAGCACCGGCCACAAAACAGTTCGCAGGAGCACCGTCTATAAACAATTGGAAATTGATGTCTATACTTGTAATGCCATCTTCAAAAACGGGTGGTGTATCACTTGATCCAGCTGCAGTAATATAGGTTACGCTGATGTTTCCATTCGTACATGTCGGAACAAGGGCGGTCTCACATTCATCTGGTAAGTCATACATCGTGTTGTTTGGTTCAGGATAAGAAACGACAGCAAAAGTTCCACCATCCTCGCTGAAACCAGGATCAGAAGAGCATTGGATTTCAAGAGTGAAATTAAATGTTTCTGCTCCACAATCAAGCTCTGAATGAGCAACTGGGAACATCGTTTCCATTGTTGGATCAATAATGTTTCCATCTTCATCCCTCCAAATAAAAATTGCAGTACTGGAATTGGTCAAATCTACATTGTTGTTTTGCAATGTAAGATCAATCGTTGTTCCAGCAAAGCCACAAATGGTTTCTGTCGCATCTAAGGGGGTATTAACAACGGGGCAAGCACAATTTTCAGTAATGGTAAAAGAGTCCATGTTTTCGCAGTCATCAATATCTGAATAAACCAACCAATAAGTTGTTGTAGTAATTTCGCTATTCAAAATTGGATTGCCCAAGTCTGGTTGGCCACCATTATCGGTGTACCAATTGTAATTGTATGGGAATCCAGCTGGAAGTAACAGGTCCATGAAAATCGGCAAAGCCGTTTCACAAATCGTTGTATCCGGCAAATCGATGTATTCTAATTGATTGAAGGTGATCACAACTGAATCTCTGTCCTCACAACTGTTGTTGTTTTCTGTCCATTCCAATTCATAAACTCCAATCACATCACTTTCAAAGTTCGAATTGGCAGCATTGACATTGCTGAAATCAGTTACAGCTCCAACTGGTCCATCTATAAGCGACCAAGTTCCAACTCCAACACTGGCTGTTGCTGATAAATCAACATTCAAATCACAAATGCTTTCATCTGCACCAGCATCCGCTATAGGGTTTTCGTGAAATACAACTGGAACCCCTTGAGCAACCGATAAGCATGGATCTGCCAAGTCAAGAATCCCATTGGTACTTCCAGCAACTACAAAGGAGATATAATAAGTCGTTCCAAAGACTACCGATGGAATCGTATCAGAGTTAAAGAAAGCTGTCGTATTTGATTCCAAGATATCTCCTAGGCTAGTTCCTGGATTGTCATGCAAAACAAATACACCAATGTCATCTTTACTTGGGTCTATGGTGAAATCGCCGTTGCTTTGAGCAAATACTTCTTCCCCATCACAAACCATAAGATTTGCAGGAACCATTGTTCCAGCGGAAGTAATACATCCACAATCTATTGCGCCACCAATGATAAATGCTGTATCACAGTTGTTTGTATCGAACAATTGGAATTCAAAAGCATCCCCACTTGTAACTGGTAAACTAGTGTAAAGATTGCCAGTAATGTCACCACCAGCAGGTAGCACAGTCCAAGTGTCTTCATCCCCATCTGCAATTTCAAAAGTGACAATATAAGTCAATTCATCAGCAGCACAGGTTGTACCAATATTGGAGAAAGTTGGAGATCCAACTATGTCAACAGTCAATGTATCACCAAGACCATTCGAGCAGGCATCAGCAAAATCATTCATTGCTGAAACGATGAAATATTCATTTCCATCAACTGGATTAACAGTTATCGTTTCACCATCACTTATATTGTTTAGGGTGAAATTTTGTATTCCATTTGAATAAACAACTTCAGGGAAATTTGTTCCGCCATCTAAATTGAATTCTATTTCAATTGAGCCGCCAGTACAAATTTCATTTTGCCCATTGACCAAAGAAATGTTTGCAGAAGGTGCTACCGTTAAGGTCAGGTTAACAATACTGTCACAACCACTGGTGGTTTGTAAAGTGTCAGAATAAATTCCAGATTCAGTATAAACTGATGTGCCAATTTCTACAGAACTTCCAGCACAAATGGTGCTGATTATAGGATTGATATTGTCAGGACAATCCAAAGGACAATCAAATGGAGCCTCCACCAAAAATGGTTGAATGAAGCAATCATTGTTTGGATAATCCAGGAAGAAAGAATCAATGCCACTTGTATTGTTGGGATGAACAATGTTGTCTGTTGGGCTTATGTTTATAAAGCCAGTACAATCGGCATCCAGAGCGATGCCTGTATTGCAAATTCCATCGCCAGTGACAGATACAAATGGCGTTATGTCTGAAGGATAAATCGTAACAGTGAATTCTCCAGCAGGAATGTTTAAACCTGGCTGACTGCTGCATTTCAAAGCAAGGAAATAAGTTTGAATCAAAGGAGCACAATTCATGTTCTCTAATGAAACAGTTGTGGGATTGACCATATTGGTAAAGCCAGCATCGGTGTACCAGTCAAAACCATCTGCTTGGCCATCGGTATCCTCTATTGACACAAAGGGCAGCAGATTGTCTAAGTCATCGTTGTAAAGATCGCAAACAACTAAACTGGAATCCAATGCTGTTGTAATGCTTGGACAACCAGTACAGGTGGCAGTAATCATACCATTCATTAAGCAATCTTGAGCACCATCATTGTTTCCATTTATTTCAGGATAATAGGCTTGCCATTGTAGTTCATCTCCATTCGCAGGGTTGGCCACTGGACTGCTTGTCCAAGTTCCACTTCCATCATCGTATTCGATGACCGCTAAGTTGTTCGGACAATTGTCCAAAACCTCTAAGACACAGTTTCCAATTTGTAAGTTCAGATCCATTTCAGGATAAACCGTTAAGTTGAATGTTGTGTCTTGCATTGTTTGGCCCAAAACATTCTGTCCATTACAAACAGCTTGAAGGGTATATGTTCTTGTTAAAATATCACAAGTTGAATTGTCTAAATCATTTATAACTAAATCTGGATTGGCATCTGATTGAATAGTCAGTCCATTTAATATCCAGTTGTAAACGACAGATCCAGTTCCTTGAACGGTTGCACTTAAATTTACAATTGAACCGGAACAAACAACTGTGTCATTTTGAACAATACTTAAGTCGGTAGGACAATCCAATGGACAATCAAAAGGAATGGAATATTGAAGATTCAGCGGACATGGTCCGCCTCCAAAAGCGTAATCATAAATTAGAACATAGTCGTTGTTGCCGTCGGTTCCAGCTGTATTGGTTGTTGAAGCATCACCGTCGACTGTTAAGTATCCATTGCAATCATTGTCAATCACAACTGTTGTTTCACAAGTATTGTCGCCAGTAGAACTCACATAAGGTGTGATGTCTTGAGGATAAATTACCAAATTAATTTGACCAACTGGGATGTTTAATCCAGGTTGACTTGCACAGGTCATTGCAACAAAGACTGTGTCAAGACTCGGTTCGCAAGACGAATTAATAAATTGTTCCAAAGGGGCTGTTATTTCATTCGTCAAGTCCTCGTCCGTAAACCAAACGAAAGCTTCAAACTGATTGTTTAAATCTTCGATTTGAATCAATGGTTCAAAATCTTCATAATTTAATGAAATTGAAAGGCAAGCAATAGAATCAATATTGATTCCCTGAATCAGGGTAGGGCAGCCTGTACAAAGAGCCGTAACGGATCCTGTTTCTAAACAAGCTGTCGGATCTATTGCAGCAATTCCAGGATAGCTAGCTTCCCAAACCAGTTCTGCTCCATTGACTGGATCTGTTGGTGGAACGGCAACTGGCGTTCCATCTGTTTCAAAATATTCGATTGTCAATAAGCCATTGTTACAATTGTCGGTTATGTTCAAATTGCATTCTCCGACAGGAACGGTAACATCTATTTCAGGGTAAACTTCAATCATTATTGTATTGCTCATTGGGCCTTCAAGCGCAATAGGATTTCCGTTGCAAATTCCAGATACAGTATAAGTATGGATTTCAATATCGCAAGTATTATTGACAACATTGCTTGTAAGCATTTGCTGATCTGCTCCAACAATTATTCCATCCAAGTCTGTCCAAACATATTCTACTGCAGCGGCAGCATCGATTTCAAAGAGCGCTTCCAATTGGAAATCTACTCCTGAACAAACAGCCAAGGGTCCACTAATGCTTATGTTTTCTGGACAATCTTCGGCACAGGTTAATTCTGTTGCTACTTCAATTGGGTAGGCCGCCAAACATGTCAGCGGATCAAAACCTGTATTAAATGCATAATCGAAAACGAATGTTGTATCAATTGTTTGTCCAGCAGGAACCACAACAGCTCCCATTGGGCTGGTTTGGCTAATAAGTGTTCCACAACTTGGATCTATGTCGACTGAAATCGTACAAGTACTTGCATTTTCATTTATAGTGAAATAAGGTGTTAGATCTGTTGGGTAAAATGTTATGGTATGTGTAAATGCTAGATCTAATAAAACTTCATTTGTGTTCGGATTTAAATCATCGTCACATAAAATGTGAGCATAAATTTCAAGCACAACGGGAGCACAGGAAATTTCAGTATTCACAGCAAAATCATATTCAGACAAAATGTTCCCTGGCTCAGTTAGCCAAATAACAGGATTTGTATTGTCGTTAAATACGGAGACAAATGGTTCGATTGCCTGACTGTTTTGACAAAGGAATTGTTCGTCAACTCCTGCATCAATGCTAGGACAATCTGCTGCACATAAGAAGGTCGTTGCAACTTCAACATCTCCACAATCAGAGTTTCTTATTTCATCAGGGTAATTGGGATTAAATATTGTGAAAGTAACCGGACCGCCTCCAGCTTCCAAACTGAAATCTGGATTGGCACCATTGTTATCATAAGAGTTTTCTACAATGTAATCAGATGCTGAGCAATCCCAAGAACTAATGGTTGGTCCACAAACACCAGCTTGTTCCAACGTTGACATCAGCATGGAGGTATTCGGATATACAAATGCATTGATGTTACCTGCAGGAATGGGATTCGTAGGATCTGTTTCACAGATAATCGCTGCATATAATTCCGTTTCAATTCTGTCACAATTGGCTAACAAGCCAGGGTGTGTCAAAGATAATTCGGCCATTGTTATTGGTGTTGTCAGGGCTGCATCGCTGAACCATGCAAATTCTTGGAACTGATCTGCGTTGTCAGTAATGTTTCCAAGAATTTGGGCATTGTAAAGGGCAGTATCTATTGCGCCCATTTCACAGAAATGCAATGAATCTTGAACAAGTTGACCCAATACTGGACAAGCGCAATTAGGGTTGTTGAACTCTGCAGATTCAACCGTGCAATTTTCTCCATTCGGATTGATGCTTGTAACACTTATTGTATAATCTCCATTTGGCGCATCAATCATTTCAGTCATGCCACCATCAATGTCTGTAGGGAAGCCTGGAATGTTTGGTGAAACACTTATTTCATAAGTTGTTCCTGCCGTGCCTACTGTCAGGTTGAAACTGAAATTATCAGCATCGACACAACTTATTCCATCTGTAACTATTGTCGGTTCTTCGATAATGGTAATGTCCAAGGTATCGGAAATTAAACAGGTCGCAGTGTTATTGCTGTATATAAATTGTTGGTTAGTGGTCAAATTTGTCAATGTTGTATTTGCCACTGGGCTTCCATCGATTAACAACCAATCGCCTCCTGCCAATTCAACAGTGATGTCATTTAGATCTAAATCGGATCCTGAGCAAATTGTTGTATCGTTGACTTCAATTTGATTGTTTGCTGTGATTGTAACTTGAGCTGAAAAAGAATTGCCACATGCTCCAGTTGTTTCATAATTGACGGTATAAATACCCGATGCTGCATTTGAAATTTCACCATTGGTAGCACTGATACTCATAGAGCCTTGTGGAGGCGTTGCTGCATCGAATTCGAAAATTCCACCAGAAACAAAATCAACATCTGGAATAGGGGATAAAATTTCACCCTCACAGACATCGGTAGGATAAGAAAAATCGACAACATCTTGTGAAATTAAGTCTATCAAAATTCCAGTTTCGATAATACAAGAGTTCAGGTCATATTCTAAAACCAAAGTGACAGTGCCCGTTCCGAAATCAAGTCCATCCAATGAGAAATCGTTTGGATCAGGGATCGGAATTTCTCCACCAGTTCCGTCAATGAATGCCCATACACTTGTTCCTCCAGTTGGAGTAAATTCAACCAATGTATCTAGGTTGTAGAGATTGGCTGCGCATAATTCATTGTACAATTGATTAAGCTCTGGTTGGGGAAGAATATTTATTTCAGCATTAAAAGTATCTCCGCAAAGTCCAGCAAACTCATATTGAATGTCGTAAACGGTATTTCTTTCTGGATCGATTAATTCTCCTGTAAGTGGATTGATCGAAGCAAGGCCACCGTCATCAGGAGTGCTGGAAAGAATGCTAAATGTTCCACCAGCAACAAAGTTTTCTGGTTCAGGATTGGTCAATCCATCGTAGCAATAATCGTTAACCAAATCAAAGCTTGCCTCTGCATTTGCAGAAACTTGGATGGTTCCAAAAACCTGATCTGTACAGCTTGCTGGGATTGTACCTGTCAGTAAGTATGATAAAATATAATTGCCGTCCGGTTGTCCAGTAGCATCAAAAATAGTCAATGGATCACCTGCGGAATAAGTACTTGCTGCAGGGGCAGTTGAAATGCTCCATTCACCAGGTGCAGCTGTTCCAACAAGATCGCTTAGGGTTAATGTTTCTCCCTCGCAAATTCCTTGGAGTGATAAATCTATTTGCACATCAGGACAAACAACATCGCTGCACTCTGGTAAAATTAGATTTGTTGTTTCAAGAGGGCAAGGGTTGTTAGGAATGTTACTTGTTACAATAATCATTGTATCTCCAGCAGCCGTATTCGGTGATAAAATTATTTCAGTAATATCTAAATCATCTCCAGGACAATCGCTTTCAATTGTATAAGTACAATTTCCATCTAGGTCAGTAGTTGAACCAGTAATTTGCGCACTTGTAACCTCAGGGAAGATTACATAACTGTGTGAAGCCACAAGAACCCATTCGACAGTAGTACCGTTATCACATTCAACAAAAGCGAAAAGATCGACTTGTGCATCAGCAGCACAATCATCGACACCTGAATGAACAAGTACTGTTGTTGGATCAAAGATGGGATCGTTGTCGGCATCATTTCCTTCAAACCACATGATCATACCTACTTGTGTGTTTTGAGGATCAATGATCATGAAATCTGTATTTTCTTCTGGCAAGGTTACTGTTCCGCCAGAACATAAATTTTCAGATGCAGGATTAGCAAAATCAGAAGTCAGGCAATCCAAAGAACTACAGGCGGAATAAGCAAGTGTAAATGCTACTTCATCCGCACAAGGGTTCATCGGAATTGTACTAGAAACTGTTCCCATGAAACCACCATCCGGATCACCAGGCATGAGTGTGAAAGTATCGTCACTCAAATCATCGGTTGGACAATTTGGAACGATGGTGTAAACACAATCCCCATTGTCATCAACTGGCCCCGTAAGCGTTGGTATTCCTACTTCAGGGAAAACGATATAGCTGTGCGATGCGACAGGAACCCATTCGTCTGCAAGGCCATCATTGTTTTGATCGCATTGTACGAAAGCAAACAAATCAATTTGAGCATCTGGAGCACAAGGATCAGCATCGGAATGAAAAACAGGGTTGGTGTCATCAAAGATCGGATCATTGTCAGGATCATTCCCTTCGAACCAAACAATCATACCTACTTGAGTACTTTGTGGATCAAGTATCATGAAATCTGTTAACTCTTGAGGAAGGATAACGCTAGGACCAGAACAAACATTTTGAATTGTTGGATTAGAAAAGTTAAAAGTGGACTGAAGGCAATCCAAAGAACTACAGGCGGTATAGGCCAATTCAAAAGCCACATCTGAAGGACAAGGATTTCCGGTGATTGCGCTGCTAACTGTTCCTGTGAAATCACCAGCTGGGTCTCCCGGCATGAGTGTGAAAGTATCGTCACTCAAATCATCTGTTGGACAATTTGGAACGATGGTGTAAATACAATCTCCATTGTCATCAACTGGTCCAGATAAAGTTGGAGCAACAACTTCAGGGAAAAGAATGTAATTGTGAATGGCCACTGGAACCCACTGTACTGTTTGACCATCGTTGCATTCAACGAATGCAAACAAATTAACTTGAGCATCGGCGGCACATAAATCAGTTCCCGAATGGACCAAAGGATCAGTGTCGTCAAAAACAGGATCATTGTCCGGATCGTTTCCTGTAAACCAGGTAATGGTTCCCACTTGGGTGTTTTGTGGATCGAGAATGTTGAAATCTGTTCCAAGCATTGGCAGGGAAACTATTCCACCAGTGCAAAGATTGTCTGTTGATGGATTGGAAAAATTAAAAGTAGACTGAAGGCAATCCAAAGAACTACAAGCGGTATAGGCCAATTCAAAAGCCACATCTGAAGGACAAGTATTTCCTGTGATTGTGCTGCTGACAGTTCCTGTGAAATCACCAGCTGGATCACCCGGCATGAGTGTGAAAGTATCGTCACTCAAATCATCGGTTGGACAATTTGGAACGATGGTGTAAACACAATCTCCATTGTCATCAACTGGTCCAGATAAAGTTGGAGCAAGGACAGGAGGATATAAATTGATGGTTAATTGACCTGCAGCTACAGGATTGCTATTTGTACATAAAAGCCCTGCAAAAATTGTTATTGTTTCTGTTATGCAATTATCGACTCCTGAGTGTGTGAAAACATCAGAAGCTAATGCGGTCGTTAGTGCCGCATCGGTAAACCATTCTATTCCTTCGGCCAATCCGCCTGGATCAGTGAAGGTAATTGCGCTAGCAGCCATTGCTGTATCGGCTGTTCCCATTTCACAGAAATCCTCGATAAAATCATCCGCTAAATTTGTCACAACTGGACAAGTACAATTTGGATTGGTAAAGGACAAGGAGGAAAAGGTACAAGTACCTCCATCTGGATTGGGTATTTCAACCTCAACAACATAATCGTCATTTGGTAGTTGACCTATTTCTACAACTGTTCCTCCTGCAACATCATCAGGAAAAGCTGAGGAATTGGGAGGAGATAAACTAACATTATACTGTGTTCCAAGCTCACCAACTTCTAAACTGAAAACAAAATTGTTGGCATCGACACATTCAATTTGACTGATGGTGATATCAGGAGCATTTATAACTGAAATGTTAAGAGTGTCAACAATTGGACAGATTCCAGCTATTGCTGCATCGTAAAAATAGGATTCATCTACTGAGACAGTAATTTCATCATCCATCAAAGCAACATTTCCTGGAAGACTAAACCATGTACCATCAGTTGGGAACCCATTGGGAAGATAATCAGAAAGTGTAACCATTTCATTCTCACATAAGTTTACATCGGTAGTACCCAAATTATTGTTTTGAACTGAAATGTTGGCAGTTCCCATATTGGCGCAAGCTCCACCTGTTTCATATTCCACAGTATATAAACCAAATTGTGGGTTTATGATTTCACCAGTTGCAGCATCAATACTCATTCCCGGAGGAATTGTTCCTGTGGAGGTCAATGTAAAAGTGCCACCCGTTGTAAAACCGGCAACCAAATCTGGAGATACATTGCTTCCAACACAGACTGGGGCAGGATAGGAGAAATCAGTAACATCCTGTTCAAGAAAATCAAGTGTAAAACTAAATGAAGTCTCACAGCCTCCAGCGGTGGTTGTATAATTAACAATTAAGTCGATGCTGGAAGAAGCAGTAATTAAATCGGCTAAATCAATGACAGGTGGATTGGTGGAAATATCACTGATTGGGTTAAGTCCAGGTCCGAAGAACCATTCGCTTGTTCCTGCTTCACTGAAAGATACGATGGTGTCTAAATCTACCATTAAAGCTTCACAAAGTTCTGTATAAATTGCCATAATCGTAGCACTTTCTTGGATCTCGATACTTGCGGATCCATTGTCTCCACAAAGTCCAGTAAAGTCATAATCTATGGTATAGGTTGTTCCTGCTACGGGATCGCTCAATTCACCAGTTGCCGCATCAATAGTGGCCACACCTCCGTCATTTGGAACACTTGCTGAAATGCTAAATATTCCACCGGCATTAAAATTGGTGGGAGCGGGATTGGTCATTCCATCCAAACAAAAAGAAGCATCTAAATCGAAAGAGGCATCTTTTTGAGAGTCTATGTAAACCGTGTCTCTAACAAATTCATCACATCCTACTGGGACTGCACCAGAAAGCGTGTAGGTAAAGATGTATTGTCCATCTGGTTCTATTGTTGTATTTAATATTGAAATAGGATCATTGGGTCCAAAAGAACTAAGAGCGGGTGCATTGAATACTGTCCATGCTCCTGGATCAGCTGTACCAGTAAAATCATCGTCCAATTCTATGTTGGTTCCTTGGCAAATGGTATCTGGCAAGGCGATGGTTGCAAGGCTAGGGCAATTGGCAGAAGGGCATGCGGCATAATTTAGATCGAAATCTACTGTTGTGTTACACTCCGTTCCTGGAATATTACTTGTAACGGTTATCGTTGCCATACCAGCTGGATCATCTGGAGCTATGGTAACTTCAGGTGGACTTAATCCATCGCCTGGGCAAGCAGGAGAAACATTGTAAACACAATTTTGATTTGCATCCAACATGACAGCATCCAAAGTTGGTGTTTGTGGTTGAGGGTAAACTGTTACAGTTGTTGTTCCTGCTGCAATGGTATCTGTATCGGTACAAATTACAGCTGCGTAAAATGTAACCGTTTGTGCGGCACAATTGTCTATTCCATCGTGTGTCACGGTTGGCGTCAAAGAGCCAGTAGGTATGGTCAAGGCAACATCAGTAAACCATTCGATTCCACCGTCCAATGGATTGGCTACACCACCATCAATGACTATGCTGGCTTCTGCACTTGCAAGATCAGCCATCCCTGTGGAGCAAAAATTTTCCATCTGGTCTATGGCCTCTGTCGTTACAACAGGGCAGTTACAAGCAGGATTGATGATGTTGTCTATACTGCTGGAACAAGCAAAAGTGATTCCTTGAGCTTCAGCAGAAATGGTATAATCACCATTTGGTATTGAAATGTTTTCAGTCGTATTGCCGGCAATAGTTGCTGGGAAACCCGCAACAGCTGGACTTATGATAAGGTCATAAGTTGTTCCTGTTTCACCTACGAGTAAGTCAATGGTGAAATTAGCTGGACCGTCGCAAGCAATATCAGTTACTGATATGGTAGGTTCTTCGACAACATTGACTGTAAGGGTGGCACTAATTTCTCCACAAGTCATGTCATTTGCTGTGAAAGTATAATCACCAGGAGCATTAATACCTGGATTGAAATTTTCATTGGTTGCGCTTCCGTTGAAGGTAAAAGTTCCCTGCATTGTAGCACTTGGAAGCAGTATAGCCGGAATTGAATTATTGGTCAATGAATCAAGAATATTAAAGAATGGTGCAGAGCTACAAATTGTAATGGCTTGGCTTGTTCCCACAACTGGCTCATTAAAAAATTCTATTGTAAGAACCGGTGCAGTTTCCCCTAGACAAGTAATTAAATTGTATTGATAATCCCCAGCTGGATCAGCTGCTGGATCAAAAGTATCACCCACTGGTGTTTGGCCTCCACCTGTTTCTAAGTATACCCAGTTTCCTCCAGCGGCAGGCGTTCCATTTAATGAATCAATCAAATTAATTACATCAAGGTTGTTGGGGCAAATGGTTATATCATTGTCCAATCCCGGAGAATCATTGGATTGAATGGTGAGTTCATATTCTATTGTGTCTGCACAACCAGATCCTAAAGTCGCAACTATAAAAAAGGTATCTACTCCCACGAAAGTTACAACTGAATTAGCTAATAAATTGCCGATATTTTCTCCATCATTGTCGTAAAATGTAAGGTCTGCAAGGGTAGTTTGTCCAGTGGTGTCAACAATCACAGAGTCGTTCATTGAATTTGTAGGATCGTAAAAAAGATCTACCAAGTCATAAGAAACGCAACCAGCTGGAAATGGGGGATTGGCTTCCAGAAAAGGGGCTTCAAGGAATACTGGATTTAACAAGATGCTTGTACCACTCAAAGGTGAAGTTGCATAAGTTGCTGTGATGGGATCAATTTCAACAGTAAAAAGCGTATGATCACATGAATTGTCATTGTTTGGATCGAGGACGAAATCTATGACATCTCCTAAGTCTACTCGTTGGTAGATGCAGTATGTTCCCGGGTTAGCTTCAGTAGGATAATATTTGATAACTTGATTAAATATTTGATTATTAGTAGAACCAGTGCTGTTGTCATTAAAATAGATAGAAACGATTTGGCCATTTGCTGCCATACCAGCTGGTTCATTGTAATCGCAACTATTATCTCCGAACCAAGGCAAGAGTTCGATATCGGCATATTCCCCACTAATTTTAACCAGTCCATTTATATTACTCGTCCATCTCCTGATAGTTAAACTGTTTGCTCCTGAGCCAGGATGCATTCCATCGTCCCAAATTTGATTCAGTCCATCAGTCCATGCATTTGTTGCAGATCCATTCAAACTACCAAAGTCAGGTAGCGGAGTAGTATTGAAAAAATTGTATGGAATGCTTGTGGATTTTAAGTAGCTCCAATCTCCTGTTCCGGTGCCATCAAAGTCTGTTACAGAGTTTGCCAATTGTCCGGGTAAACATGCAGCTTCTTGGCTTTCAAGGTCTACATCTGAAGGGTTGGTAATTAATTGAGGACTTCCTTGATTTGGATCACCGAGGTAATATTCAATATCAGCGGCGGTAACACCCAAAGAGTCTGCCATTTGATCATTCAAGCTTGTTAAATCAAAGTCAAAAGCAGTACAAACACCATCTGAACAAATTGGGATCACGACGGTCATCTCCTCGGCTGCTGAAAAATTGTTGTTTTGGATAACAGAATTTCCGTTGGTTGGGTCAATAGGAACTCCACCATTAAAAACTATGTCGTTGAATTGAATGTCGTTTTCGGTTCCAGCATTGCAATTGATGCTGCCTCCTTGCAATATAATCCCTCCAGCTGTATTTCCTAGGTCAATGCTGATGCTTGGATCTGTGCCGATAAAGTTATTTTGAATGATTATTCCACAAGCATCATTTAGAAAAATGCCATATTCAGCAACACTAGCCGCAAAAATATTCCCCATTCCAGGTCCTCCTACTGTCACATTATCGGTAGCTTCGATGATTAATGCTGAAGACGAATTTGTAAAGGGAGCAGGAGAAGGTAGATTCCAACCATTGGGTACACTTATCGTCCCAGTTTGATCAACGCCCGAATTGTTGTTGAAAATAACTGAATTGTCACTTCCGCCAGCTAACATGATTCCATGGTAACCATTATTGGACACAGTATTTCCTATTATTTGAGCCATAGGACAACCTGATAAGTAAATTCCAATTCCACCATTGCCAATGGCAGTACTTGTATTTCCTGTCCCATCAATACCGACCAGATTGTTTAGGATAGTTAAATTTTCACTACCAAAGATATTGATGGCATTATTTGTACCTCCACCAGTGATTGTATTTGTAGAAATACTAAGATTGTCACAATTGAAAACATTAATTCCAGAACCAGAGCTATTTGAAATTATATTTCCGTAAATGGAATGATTGGCCCCGTTTGCTAAATCTATTGCTGCTCCACCTGAGTTGTTAAAAGTATTGCATTCTAATGTAATATCAGATTGTCCATCTGCCGAAACGGCAATTCCAGCACTCGATGTGAAATTTATTCCGGTAATTGTTGAACCATCTGAACTACCTGAAAAAATTATGCTCCCAACAAAATTGGTGGTACTAATTTCAACATTAAAACCAGACCCATCTAGAAATACTGGATCTATAAAAATTATAGGGCTTGGATAATTAACAATAGAAACATCTACTGCAAATGTTATTATATCTAATCCCGGATTCGCATTTGCTTCTTGAATAGCATCAAGCAAACTGCAGTTGCCATCACAAACACCGTCAAACGAATCGTCTGGTAATGTGACCACAAAAGTGGCAGACATTAGGTTGAGTGAAAAAATCGTTGAGATTATTAGTATAAACAAAGATTTCATAGGCGCTATTGATTTGGGTTTTTGCCCAATTTGCTGAAGTAGATTATAAAAAAAAGAGTTAATATTTAATGACATTATAGACTATTTAAACAAGTGTTTCTATTTGGCTCAGAATTGGTTAGATAAGTTACAACAATCTAGATTTTTAGGGCAAAAACAATGCCTGATTTGTCTTCTTTTAGCACTATAAAAGGCCTTCTTTTTCAAGATATTGATAGGGCTTTTAGTAAAATGCGCTTTATCAATAGCCAATGTCAATAATAATTCAACTATGTATGGCTTTAATAAGGCAAGTTTAGCTTTAGGGCAAGCTGCTAAAATTTTCTTTTTTTAGAAAAAATAAGTGTTTTTAGTGAAGGGATTTAAGAAAAAAGTCGATCATGAATTTCATGATCGACTTTTATTAATTCTATTAACGAATCGTTATAAATTCTTATTGGATCTAATACAATTATTCGTCTTCTAATTCACAACAACCATCCAAAGATGTAATGGTTCTAGGACTAGACAATATTTGTATATCGGAACATTCAGGGTTGAAAACTCCTACTGTATAGGTACCTAATTCTGAAGGCGAATAACATGGATTACCTACAAAGGTCGCTACAACATCTCCAGATTCATTGTACCAGGTATATGCTGTATTTTCGTCCGCTTCTGGGTACTCTGCGCACAAGGCACCATTTCTACCAATATCAAAACTGTTTAACGCAAACGGAACGCCCAAGCTTACGTTGTCGATTAACATTTCAAAGTAATCATCATTTCCAAAGCCACCATCTGTTGCAAGAATAACAATTTGGTAATATTCAGAAGTTAAATCAATGTTTCCTCCATTGTCAGCAATGTTAAAACCATAAGTATCATAAGTTCCTACTCCTGTAGTTGGTGTATTAATTTCAGTAGCACCAGTAACTCCTGCATAATTTGCGCCCATAGATTCTAACTTGATAACAAAATTACCTGACTGATTGAATAAAAAGTCACCAACTAATTCTGCATCTGGGTGATTGATAAGTCCACCAGGAACATAAACTTGTTGAACAATTCCTACATAGAAGTAAGGATTGCCTGCCGTAGAACTAAGTAGTACATGATTATCAGGATTACCATTTGAAGATTCTATTCCCCAATTCTGTCCATTAAAGTCTCCACCAAAACCAAATAATCCATCTGAATTAAATTGTTGGGTTTCAAAATCAAGCGCACTGAATTCAACAGCACCACATTCGTTCACTGGGAAATCAAAGCAAGCGCTAGGTGCAGTAAATAAATCAAATGCTTGGAAATTGCACAAAGGCTCATTTACAAATGAGGCCACAACATCAACGCCTTGCGCGTTTGAAGGAAGGCCAGTTAAGGTCACTTCTGTAGGACTTCCAAGAGCAACATAAAATTCACCGTTAACTTGCAACAACCCAGCAGGTGCATCTGTATATTCTATGCTCACTGTTTGAGAATAAGTATTTGACTCAGGATCACATTCTGATGGTTCTCCTACTGCGCTTATACTTGTTATGGTACAAGCAATTGGTGGGACACAAGCAGTCAATGCAATATCGCTGTAATTTATAGTGATAAGTCCAGGAGCAGGTGTACCAGAGAAATTGGCGACAGCAATAACAATCTGAGAAGGAGCCGTTGGATTAAAGCTTTCATTCAAACCTGTAGAAAGCAATCCGCCCAATGAAATAGGTCCAGGTCCTGTGATCGGGACATTGAAATTAATTTGATTGGCAGGATTTCCAGTATTTAGGTTTTCAATTTTGAATTCAAGTGTCAAACCGAAAGTAGAAAAATCAACATCAGAAACGATGTCAAAATTTCCAGTAAGACAAATTTGTCCTAAATCATTTGTTTGCAATAAATCGACAGCAATGATGGAACCAGCAAAATCGTTGTTGGCACCAGGATTTAAGCCTAAGAATCCGTCTCCAGCAAAAGCGTTTTCGCCACTACCGAATGGTACATCGAATGTAGGGTTTAGATCAAGTGATGAGAATCCATCCGGACAAGCACCGCAAGCAGGCTCAGGGTCAACTGGATCCTCTGGGCAAGTTCCTTCAAAAGGTGTTGAAGCCAAACCGCCCTCTATCAATTGCCAATTTCCATCAAAGCCAACTTGGCTCCACAATAATTGGAATTCAAAATCCTCCGTTTGAAGTAAAAAAGGCACGTTAACAGTTATTACTCCATCTACAACCGTATTGGTAGCTACCGTTATGAAACCAGGTCCTTGTACTTCAAGGAAATCAATCTCTTGATCAGTATTAGAACTTGCAGAGATTTCAATGACTCCTCCGCCTATGTTGACAACTGTTAAAGAAATTTCAGAATCGGCATTTCCACCAAAATGTGTTACAGGAGTTGCACAATAATTTGATACAGCAGGTTCCTCTACAACTGGACAAATTCCAGTAAAAGGAGTAGATTCAAAACCACTTTCTAGGAACAACCAATTGCCATCAAAACCAACTTGGCTCCAAAGTAAATTAAATTCGAAATCAGTTAGTGCAGAAGAGAAAGGTATAGAAACAGTAATTACACCATCGATAACCTCTGTGCTTACTGCTGTTGCAAAATTAGGTCCTTGAACTTCAAAGAAGTCAATCTCCTGATCAGTATTAGAGCTTGCTGAAACCTGTATTGTAGTGCCATCTATATTTTCAATGGTCAATGATATTTCAGAATCAGCATTTCCAGCGAAATGTGTTACAGGAGTTTCGCAATAGTTGGATACGGCTTCGACAGGACAAGTTCCTTCAAATGGAGTAGAAGCTGTTCCACCCTCAACCAATAACCAATTGCCATCGAAGTCAGCTTGACTCCACAACAGGTTGAATTGAAAATCACTCAAGGCACTTGTAAAAGGAATAGAAAGGGTTATTACCCCATCCACAGGAGTTGTACTGTTTACAGCTCCAAAACCAGGTCCTTCTACTTGAAGGAAATCAATCTCGGCAAAAGTGTTTGATTCAGCGGAAACCTCAATGGTATTGTTTCCTACATTTACAACTGTTAGTAAAATTTCAGATTCTGCATTCCCAGCAAAGTGAGTAGCTGGAGTCTCGCAATAATTAGATTCACCAGAATTATTCATATTTGGATCTACACAAGCGGTAAATGCAATGTCACTGTAGTTTATAGTAATAATTTCAGGACTATTAGCTCCCGAGAAATTGGCAATGGCCGTAACAATCTGAACAGGTGAATTCGCATCAAAACCAGCATTGGTTCCAGAAGAAAGCAAACCGCCCAAAGAAATAGGACCAGGACCAGTAATAGGAACATTAAAGTCAATTCTTTGCCCACCAAATCCAACATTTTCAATTCTAAATTCTAAGGTCATTGGGAAAGCCGCAAAGTCAATATCTGAAACAATGTCAAAACTCCCTGTAAGACAAACTTGATCTAAATCTGTAGTCGGCAACACATCAGCAGAAATGATGGTACCGGCAAAATCGTTAAATGAACCAGCATTTAATCCTAAGTTACCGTCACCAGCAAAAGTGTTTGCTCCACTACCAAAAGCCTCCATGAAAACAGGATTAAGATTAGTGGTAGTAAAGCCATCAGGGCAAGGACCACAAAGAGGCTCTGGCTCAGCAGGAGGTGTACATGCTGTCAAGGCAATATCGCTGTAATTTATAGTAATAATGTCTGGAGTTGGAGTACCCGAGAAATTGGCAATGGCCGTAACAACTTGTGAAGGCGAAGCCGGATCAAAACCAGCATTGGTTCCAGTAGAAAGGAATCCGCCTAAAGAAATAGGACCAGGTCCTGTAATAGGAACATTGAAATCAATTCTTTGTCCACCGTTGCTTAGATTTTCAATTCTGAATTCTAAAGTCATCGGGAAAGCAGCAAAGTCGATATCCGAAACGATGTCGAAATTTCCTGTCAAGCAAACTTGAGTAAGATCTGTAGTAGGCAACAAATCAACATTAATGGTTGTACCAGCAAAATCGTTGTTCGCACCAGCATTTAATCCTAAGTTACCGTCACCAGCAAAAGCGTTTCCACCACTACCAAAAGGTTCATTGAAAACAGGATTTAAACTAGTTGTAGTAAAACCATCAGGGCAAGGAGCGCAACCAGGTTCAGGTTCAACTGGGGCAACGCAGGAAGACAAAGAGATTTCACTGTAGTTAATTGTAATTAGATCTGGAACAGCAGTTCCAGAGAAATTGGCAATAGCGATAACAATTTGGGAAGGAGCAGCAGGATCAAAATTAGAGAAGTTCCCGTCAGCTAAAAGACCGCCCAAAGAAATAGGTCCAGATCCAGTGATAGGGACGTTGAAATTAATTTGATTAGCAGGATTGCCCGTATTTAAGTTTTCAATTTTGAATTCGAGTGTCAAACCGAAAGCAGAAAAATCTACATCAGATACAATGTCAAAATTTCCAGCCAAACAAAGTTCTGTAAGGTCAGTAGTCGTTAAAGCATCATGAGCAATGGTAACTCCAGCGAAGTCATTAAAAGCTCCAGCATTAAAACCTAAAAAGCCTTCACCGGCAAAGGAATTGGCCCCACCATTAAAAGCACCACTGTAAACAGGGTTTAGATTGGTAAAAGTGTTTTCATCTGGACAAACAGCGCAAACAACCTCTGGTTCAACTGGACCTTCTGGACAAGTTCCTTCAAAAGGAGTAGAAGCAAACCCACCGTCAATAAATTGCCAATTTCCGCCAAAATCGTCTAGGCTCCATAGCAATTGGAATTCAAAATCACTTGCAGCAGCAGTAAACGGAATAGAAAGTGTAATAACACCATCTGTAGCAGTTGTGCTGTTTACAGCTCCGAAACCAGGTCCTTCAACTTGAAGGAAATCAATCACAGCAGCAGTATTAGATTCACCAGAAACCTCAATGGTATTGTTTCCAACATTTGTTACTGTTAGTAAAATTTCAGATTCTGCATTTCCACCAAAATGTGTAACAGGTGCTGCACAATAAAGCGATGCATTAGGATCTACAACAACAGGACAAGTTCCTTCAAAAGGAGTAGAAGCAAAACCGCCCTCAATAAATTGCCAATTTCCACCGAAATCGTATAGGCTCCATAGCAATTGGAATTCAAAATCACTTGCCGCAGCAGTAAACGGAATAG